>JAKJEP010000021.1:2578-13190 GCA_022705365.1 Planctomycetota bacterium
GGGAAGGAGACCGCGGTATTTGCTGCTGGCAGGACTGTCAAAAGGTTCTTCTCCGCGATTTTCGCAACGATCCCGATTGTCCGGCCCATCACGAGTTCACCTGCCCCCAGGGATATCCGGCGATGGTGATTCCGATTACGCAGAAGCGGCAAATCATTGGATGGCTGGCGTGCTGCCTGAAGAAACTGCGTTATCAGAAAACCGAGTCGCTCCAGCGGATTTGCGATCAATTGCATCTGGATTGTACGTATGTGGTGGAACAGGGATTATCCGAAGCGTTATCCAGCTCGGAATTCGGCGCCCTGTTTCGGCCGCTGCTGCAAACGCTGTTCGATAAAATGCACGCTCATACCGAAAGCAATACGGAAATGGAGGCGTTAAGCAATTCGTTAGCGCAAAGTTATGAAGAAATCACCCTGCTGCACCGGATTTCGGACGGTATGCGGGTGACGCAGGAGCCGGACACTTTTTTTGCCCAGTTATGCGAGGATCTGAAGGAATTCATCGAGGTGGAAGAACTGCTGGTGCTCTGGTCGGATTGTGAAGTTCCGGGTCGGGCCATCAAAATGGTGGCTTCCTCGGGGACGACCCGGCTCAGCCGTGCCGATCTGGACCTCTTGTGGCATCGCACCCAATACGAGGCCGAGCAGTCGCTGGGGATTCTGATCGACAGCAATGTAGATCGTCCCTATACCCATCAATGGCCGCAGCAGATTCGCAATCTGGTCAGCGTGCCGATTCGCCGCAACCGGAAAAACATGGGCGCCCTGGTGGCCTTGAACAAGGTCAGCCGGCCGGATTTTGATTCGATCGATACCAAATTGCTGATTTCCGTAGCCAATGAAATTGCGGTCTATCTGGACAATTTCCGCTTATATAAGGATCTGGAAGACCTGCTGATCGGTTCGCTGCGGGCGTTAACCAGCAGTATCGACGCCAAGGATCCCTATACCTGCGGCCATTCGGAACGTGTGGGGATCATCGCCCGGTGGATGTGCGAGCAGATGGAAGTGAGTACGGAGGAAACCCATACCATCTATCTGACGGGTTTATTGCATGATATCGGTAAAATCGGGGTGAGCGAGTCGATATTATGCAAGCCGGGCCGGCTGGTGCGGGACGAGATGGAACAGATCTGGAAACACCCGCTCATTGGCGCGAATATCTTGCAGGGCATCCGGCAAATGGAAACGGTAGCCAAGGGTGTTTTGACGCATCATGAACGCTATGACGGCAGCGGATATCCGCAGGGGCTGAAAGGGAAAGCGATTCCGTTCGGGGGGCGGGTGGTGATGCTGGCCGATTCGTTTGACGCCATGATCAGCGACCGGACCTACCGCAAAGCCCTGCCGCTGCTGAGCGCCTTAACGGAAATCCGGCGATTCAGCGGTACGCAGTATGACCCGGATTTGGCGGAAATATTTCTCGGTTCCGATATTTACGCGCTTTTGGACAGGCTCAAAACGATTCATCATAAGCATCAGTCGTTAAGCAATCTCAAAGAACCCATATCCTATGGGATATCCGCCACTGCCGGATAAAGAAAGAGGCGGATACCCGGAACCAACCGGATACGAAAATCATTAAAATCACGTAACAACCTGATTTATTGTGGTTATGCAGGGGCCATTTTTGGGGTATTTCATAATAAAACTTGACAACATATTGTAGTACGGCTATTCTCAACTTATGTTGTGATTACATATGTATAAGTTAAATGATAAAGACAGCCAATGATAGTCTAAGTTGTTATAATTGAAGTATTTATGAATAAATACAAGACCTGATCCATGCTAAGGAGGTTTCTTTGTTAACCGGTAAGGAAAGAATAGCGAGAATTTTGCAGCGTCAGCCGGTCGATCGGATCGGCCTGTTCGAGGTATTTTGGGCGGAGACGTCCAAACGCTGGGCGGCCGAAGGCCACTATTCCGATGCAGGGGATGAAAATAAAGGGCTGGGGGCTGAGTTCAAGCGGCTGCCGCAGACGGTGGAGGATCATTTTAGGCTAGACCTGCGGCGCTGCCCGTGCCTGAATATGGTGGCGGACCTGGATTTCGGCGAGGCAGTGGTGGAAGAAACCGAAGATGTGAAAATGATTCGCAACGGCAACGGCGCCCTGCTGCGCTGGCATAAAAAGCATTCCGGCGCTCCCGAGCATGTTGATTTTATGGTCAAGGATCGCAGCGGCTGGCAGGAATCTATACGAGGGCATTTGCTGAATTCTACCGATTACGTCCGCCGGATTGATTTCGATCTGTATCGCCGGATGAAGCAGAAATGCCAAAACGAGAGTCTCTTTCTGACCGTCGCCACCAACAGCGTCTTTGAGTGCATGCACCCAGTGTGCGGCCATGAAAACCTGCTGATGGGTATGGCCCTGGATCCCGAATGGGTCCGGGATATGTGCGATGTTTATGTCCGGGTGATTATCGATCTGCTGGAGATTCTCTTTGAGAAGGAAGGCCAGCCGGACGGCATGTGGTTCTGGGAGGATATGGGCTTCAAGGAAAAGCCATTCATGTCCCCGGCTATGTACCGGGATCTGCTCTTTCCGGCGCACCGGCGCTTGTTCGACTGGGCGCATAGCCGCCGGATGCCCGTCATCGTGCATTCCTGCGGGTTTGTGGAACCCCTGGTGCCCGGCTTGGTAGAGGCCGGCATCGACTGCCTCCAGCCGATGGAGGTCAAGGCGGGTATGGACCTGCTGCGGCTGAAGAAAAACTTCGGCGACCGCATCGCCTTCATGGGCGGCCTGGATGTCCGCACCCTGATTGCTAACGATCTGGATGCCGTCCGGGCCGAACTGGAAAAGAAGGTGCCGGTGGCCATGGAGGGCAGCGGCTATATTCTGCAGGTGGACCATAGCGTGCCCGATCAGGTGGATTATGACACCTACAACTATTTTGTGGAGAAGGGGCTGGAAATCGGCACGTACGGAAAGACTCGTTGATAAAAACGAATATAGAAGCCAGCGCTAAAAGCCTCTGGACCCCATGTTATTGGTGAGCCAGAGCTGTTTTGGGATGACGAAATCGACTATTGGCAGTTCCGTCAATGAAGTCAGGATAACCGGTTGATTATTTTTGGCGGAGTTCTTTCAGCAGCTTGCGGTTTTCCTCTTCCAGGTCATCAATTCTGTCTTCCAGTTTTTTGATTTGTTTTTCGTAGGATTTTTTGTCTTTTTCGCACTCCTGCTCGAGGGCGTCGTATTTTTTTTCTTTAATTTTGGCGTACTGTTCGCACTGGGCCAGGTTCCGCTGGAGGCGCTGTTCGCGGGTCAGTTGATCATCCGGCACGCCCGGGGCCGGATCGGTAGTGGCAGCCGTAGTCGAACGATTACCATCGCCCAGATCCACCAGCGGTTTATCCAATTGCATATTGAAGCACCCGGTTACCAGAAAAACACCCACGAGTAAGGTTGCGTAAATAAAAAAGTGGCGCATACGCTTCTCCTTAAGCTATTTATGTTTTACAATTTTTCCAATTTCTTTATATTCTATAACCTATGAAAGAAATGTCAATGGTGCAGCCGATGGTTTTACTTATGGGGTGTACCGCCAGCGGGAAGGGCAAGCTGGCGTTTGAGCTGGCCCGGCGGTTAGGGGGAGAGATACTGAGTATTGATTCGATGAAGGTGTACCGGAGGATGGATATTGGCACTGCTAAACCAAGTCCTGCCAACCGGTTAGCGGTTAAACATCATTTGATTGATGTGGTGGAGCCATCGGAATCGTTCAGTTTGGGCCGGTATGTGGAGCTGGCGGATCAGGCTGTCAGGCAGATACAGCAGGCTGGCAGACCGGTTATCGCGGCGGGGGGGACCGCCATGTATATTCGCGGGCTGTTGGAGGGGGTGTTTGACGGGCCGCCGGCGGATTTGGAGCTGCGGGAAAGGCTCAAACAGCAGGCGGAGTCGGAAAGTCTGGAGAGTCTGCATCAGCGGCTGGCCAGGGTGGATGCCGTTACGGCCCAGCGGGTGCATCCGAATGATATGAAGCGGATTGTGCGGGCACTGGAGGTGTATGAGCTGACGGGCCAGCCGATTTCTTCGTTTCAGCAGCAGTTTCGCAGCGGGAAGTACCGGCACGACTGGAAGCTGATTTACCTGTACCGGGACAAGGAGGAGGGTAACCACCGGATCAATCAGCTGGTCAGGCGGATGATCGAGGAAGGGCTGGTCGAGGAAGTGAAGGGTTTGCTGGCGGAACCGGCCGGTTTGAGTCCGCAGGCGGCGCAGGCGGTGGGTTATGCGGAGATCATCGAGCATCTGCACCGGCGGCTTAAGCTGGAGGAGGCGATAGAGCAAATCAAAATCAATACCCGCCGCTTCGCCAAGAGCCAGCGGACGTGGTTCCGCAGTTTTGTGGGGGTGAACCGGTTTGAGGTTGGAGCGGAAGAGGATGCGGTGAGCCTGGCGGACCGGATTATGCTGCATTTTCATTTGGGACAATAACCGGCCGGAGCAGGGGACGTTTAGGATGTACCGAGGCGGAGGAGGGAGCCGAGTTGAAAGACCAGGGTGGTGAGGATCCAGGCGATGAGGGTGAGGCCCCAGAATTGGAACATGGCCCAGGACCATTTACCGCTTTCGCGGCGGGTGACGGCGACGGTGGCCATGCAGGGGGTGGCGATGAGGCAAAAGAGCATGATGCAGAAGCCGGTAAGGGGAGAGTAGTTGGCCTTTAGCTGGCGGCGGAGGGGTTCGGTGGTGTCCTGGGCTTGATCGGTGTCGGGATTTTCTTCGGCGAGGGAATAGACGATGCCCATCTGGGAGACGAATAATTCCTTGGCGGCGAAGGCTCCGATCAGGGCGGTGCCGATTTTCCAGTCGAAGCCCATGGGTTTCAGGACCGGCTCGATGGTTCGTCCGATGCGGCCGGCGAAAGAATGCTGCAACTGGTATTCGGCTGTCTGCCGGCTGGTGAGGGAAGCGAGCTTGTCCGCGGAGGGTTTGGGGAATGAGGTTAAGGCCCACATGAGGATGGACATGAGCAGGATGATGGTTCCGGCTTTTTGCAGATAGGCCCAGCTACGCTGCCACATATGGAGGACGACGGCCTTGAAGGTGGGAATGCGGTAGGGGGGCAGTTCCAGGACGAAGGGGGAAGTCTCGCCTTGGAAGAGGGTGGAGCGCAGCAGCCGGGCGCAGAGGACGGCTACCAGGATGCCGATGATGTAGATGGCGTACATGACCAGGGCGGCCCGGGGGCCGGAGAAGAAGGCGGGGATGATGAGCATGTAGATGGTCAGGCGGGCGCCGCAGCTCATCAGCGGCAGGACGAGCATGGTGGTGAGCCGGTCGCGCTGATTGTCCAGAACGCGGGTTCCCAGGATGCCGGGGACCGAGCAGCCGAAGCCGGTGAGCATGGGGATAAAACTTTTGCCGTGCAGGCCGACCCATTTCATCATGCGGTCCATGATGAAGGCGGCGCGGGCCATGTAGCCGGTGTCTTCGAGCATGGCCAGGGCCAGGAAGAGGAGCATGATATTGGGCAGAAATACGATGACGCCGCCGACGCCGGCAATGACGCCGTCGGTGAGAAGCGATTGCAGGGTTTGCCATTGGCCAGCAGGCCAGACCTCGTTGAGGCGGGCGGCCAGGTGTCCGATGCCGGATTCGATCCAGCCCATGGGGTATTCGCCGACGGTGAAGACCAGCCAGAAGGTCAGGTACATCATCACGGCGAAAATGGGCAGTCCCAGCAGGCGGTTGGTGAGGATCAGGTCGATTTTATCGGAGTAATTGGCGCGGACCTCGGCGGTCAGGCGAATGACGCTGCGGCAGACGCCCCGCACAAAGCCGTACCGCTGCTCGGCGATGATGGTTTCCGGGTCTTCCCCGAAGAGGCTGTTCAGGTATTTCTGGCTGTATTGCACCTGTTCTGACAGCGAATCCCAGAGATGGGTTTGCTGGAGGTGCTGGACGATATTTTGATCGTTTTCCAGCAGTTTGATGGCCAGCCATTTCGGGGAATCGATCAGAGTTGCCGGTTTGGCGCCGGCGGCCTGGCCGTTGGGGAGGGAATTCCGGCTGTCCTCAATCATCTGGCTGATTTTCTGCAATTCGGTTTCAATGGCATCGCCATAGCGGATCGGGGGGTTATCATGGCCGGACCAGCGGCCGGTGCCGACTTCGATTACCTTGTCCAGCAGTTCTTTCATGCCCAGGTCGCGGGTGCCGACGGTGGGAACGACGGGGGCGCCGAAATCCTGGCTCAGTACCTCCAGGTTCACCTGCAATCCCCGTTTATCCATCTCATCGGCCATATTGAGGGCGATGACCATGGGGACGGCCAGTTCCCGGAGCTGGACGGTAAGATAGAGGTTGCGTTCCAGATTGGTGCCGTCGGTGACATTGATCACGACGTCCGGTTTTTCGTGCAGCAGATAATCGCGGGTGACGATTTCTTCAATGGAATAGGCGGAGAGCGAGTAGGTGCCGGGCAAATCTACGATGCGAAAGCGGTAGTTGTTGTAGCGGCAAATCCCTTCTTTCGTTTCGACGGTGACGCCACCGTAGTTGCCCACCCGCTGATGGGAGCCGGTCAGGCTGTTGAAGAGGGTGGTCTTGCCGGAATTGGGATTGCCGCAGAGGGCGACGGTAAAGGTTTTGTGTTTTTCCATATGGTTTCAGGGTTCCAACAGCACGTCCCGGGCTTCTTCCCGGCGCAGGCTGACGTGATAGCCTTTGACGATGTATTCGGCGGGGTCGGCCAGCGGCGCCAGTTTAACTTTATGTATGGTCTCGCCTTTAATCAGGCCCATTTCGAGCAAACGCTTTTTGATGGGGCTGGTATTGCGGATTCGAAGGATGATGCCTTCGGTTCCGGGGGCCAGGTCGTTGAGGTTTTTTTCGTGTGTCATGGTTTTTCTTTTAAAAGGCTGCCTGCATACGCATGCCCAGAACTACAGCATCCTGGAGATCATTTTCTGAACCGGCGGGATTGGCGATGTATTGTACGCTGGGAGACAGGTGCATCCAGCCGGTTACTTTCAGGTGGTAGTACACCTCCAGTGCGGTTTCGGCATCTTCGGGGATTTCGCCGCGGTTGTTGAAAATGCCCTGCGCCACCCCTACGGCCAGTACATCTTCGTCGCGGTGGGGGAGAAGCCCCTGATACTGAGTACCGGCCGACCAGAAATTCGTCAGTTCGTTGACGTCGCTGTCGGCCCAGCCGTACCGGCTGAAGAGTCCCAATCCCTGGGTGTCTTCCGGATCGCCGTTTTCGCGAAACACGCACTGGCAGACGCTCAAATAAAATCCCATATCATCCCGTTTGATGCTTTCGGAGGCAAACCGCTGCTTGTCCTGCGGGTCAAACCAGCAGCCAATCCGATAGGCGCCCTGCAGGGGGCCGCTGGGGCCAGACAGGGACGGGGTAAGCCCGGTTTCTAAAAGGTAGAGGAAATAGTCTTCTGCGTGGAAGGCGGTCCGCAGGCCGGTTTCGCGGACGTCCGCCTGGGCGTCGGCGGCGCCGAAGGCGGCATACCACCACTCGACCGGGCTGGCATACAGAACCGCCCCCAGCCCGTTGTCAGGAAAGGGGATGGTGGGGTTATTCACCAGGGCGGAATTGAGAAACTGGGTGGTCTCATCCCCCGCATATACGCTGCCGTCAAAATTGGCCGGGCAATTGCTGCATTGAAATCCGCAGGTCAGGTCGATTTTCCCCAGCCGCAAAATGAGCGATTCTTCCAGCCAGGATTTTTCGAACCAGAACTCCGTAATATCCATCGATCGCGCACCGCCGGCATCGTCGTTGACTCCCAGAAAACTGCCGCCGGATGCCTCGTTGATGCCTTCGGCCCGCGGCCAGCTTCCCTCGCCCCGCAGATAGGATCGGATATTTTCCAGACCGGCCAGCTTGTCCCAGTCGGCAGAGATTTCCAGGTCGTAGCTGCCGGTGTAGCGGCCGCTTTGGCGATGGGTACTCAGGCCGCCGCGGAGATTCTGCTGATAGACCTGGGTAGCAGAGAGAGACAGATCGATCCCCTGGTTGTTTAAACGCTCATTCAGTCCGAAAAAACCATCGGTCAGGGACTCCCTTTGCCAGAATTCGGTTTCCGGGTCTTGGGAAGCCGCTTCCTCCGCTCCGCAGGTTCCCGCGGCTGTCATCAGGAAAAACATCCCTATACAGAGGGGTGGTATGGGATAAAAACCTGTGCGGCTTTTTCTCATTCCAGCCCCTTTCTTTTCTCGAGGGCATGGCGATGCCGGTACCGCATGCCGCCGCGATGCGGCAGGCCCTGTTCCATACTCAGGTTGATTACTTTTATTTTTTGGGCGGTTTCCCGGTCGATCATAATACGGGCGGTGCAGACCATCAGGATGATATTGTCCCCAGCACTGGTCGCTGAGAATTTCGGCCGCCATGCCTTTGCCCAGCCCCAGTTCGGTAATGCGAAGCTGGGTCTTTTTATCGCCGTTGATCCGGACGATGGAGACGATCTCGCCGGCCAGGCATTCATCCAGGCTGCGTACCTGGGATTCCCTGTTGATACAATCCCGGCAGACACCATAGATATTCAAATGATGCCGCAACATGCGGAAATCGGCCCGCCGGGCGGTTTCCATCTGGAGGGATTCGATCCGCGGATCAAAGAATTCCACGATGGCGCCGCACTTGACGCAGTACAAATGATCATGGTGGGATTCCGGGTGAAAATGCTCATATACGGTTTGATTGTTAAGCCGCAAAATGCGGGCCAGTTTATGCTCGCAGAGCAGTTCCATGGCTTTTTCCACATCTTCTTTGTTTACCGCCTTGTTTTTTTGGCGGGCCTGCTGCTGGATTTCGTCCATGGTTTGATGGCGTTCGGTGGCGAGAAAAGTTTCCGCGGCGGCCGCCTCCGCCTCGCTGAGATCGCTGCCGCTTTCCCGCAGGATTTCCTCCAGCCGGTCCAGCACATGGATATCGCGGCCCTTGCTGACTTTCGGCAGTTCTTCGTTCAGCGGCTCAGCGGGAGAAACCGGGACGCATTCCTTTTCGATGGTATCCCGGCACTGTTCGAGGCATTCGCAGCAATTGTCGTGTTTTTTCCCCTGGTCGCAAAACAGGCCGAATCCCTTCATCCACTGGCGGCCGGCCCGCGGGCATTTGTCCAGAAATTCCACGAACCGGTTCATCCGCTCCAGAACTTCTTTATCCACGATGTGTTCCATCCGGCAGGCATTGGCCTCGGCCCTGTCCTCTTCGATGGATAAAACGTCTTTCAAAAACGTTTTAATTTTTTCATGCCGCCCTGCCACCCGCCGGGCTATTTTTTCCCCCTTTTCCGTCAAGGTGATGGTTTCATAGGGTTTGTAATTAATTAAACCCTTATCTGATAATTGGTTCAGTGCCCAGGAGACACTGGATTTGGCTACCTTTAAATATTCGGCAATCTGGTTGGCATGAACGCTGGGCTGAGTTTGCGAAATCAGAAATACGGACTCCAGGTAATCTTCCAGGCTGGCACTTAATTCTTTATTTTCCATAAATTTATATTTCATCCAAATTCAATTATTGAGAATTGTACGGCGCGTCTAACTTTTTGTCAAGATAAAAAAACGGTATTTTCTGAAAAAATATAATGGAATTGCTTGACACGTGAATTGCTGTTCAAGATAATGAATTTTTGTTCATAATATGAATATGAAGAAAAGGAATCGATGAAAAAGACACCCCATCGTAAAGAGCGCGAAAGAAAACGCCATCGGGAAGAAATTTTAGGGGCGGCGGAAGAGATTTTCGCAGACAAGGGTTTTCACCGGACTACGGTGGAGGATGTGGCAGTGCGGGCGGAATTTTCCGTGGGGACTATATACAATATTTTTACCGGCAAGGAGGATTTATATCAGTCGCTTATCAAACAGCGTTGTCAGGAGATCAGCGACGAAGCCCATGCGGCGCTGGACCAGGCAACCAATCCTCTTTTCCTGGTGGAAATGTTTATCCGGGCAAAAATTGATATCTTTACCAAATATCAAGCCTTTATGAAGCTTTATACCCGCGAACGGATGGGCGATCGTTTCGCCAATAATGAGCTATGGCGGGAAACGGTGGCTCCTTTATATGAGCAAATCCGGGATCGAATGGTGGAAGCGTTTGCCAAAGGGATTCAGGAGGGGATTTTCGATTCTTTGGCGGATCCCTGGGAATTGTATATCGCCCTGGAGGGGATCACGGACGGATTTCTGTATGACTGGCTGATTCATCCGGAAAAAACGTCATTCAAAGACAAGTATGCCATTATGCTGAAACTTTTTTTTGATGGCGTCAGGAAACGAGCATGATATTTCGCAGGTTTAGTGGTACGCGGACGTTTGGATCATTGCTGGTTATTTCGCTGCTGCTAGCCGGTTGTGCCTCCCAGGACCAAATCGCTCAGGAGGTTCAGTCAAATCGCCAGCAAAGCCTGGCTACATTGCGGCAGGGAGCCGCGGACGATACCGCCTGCCAACTGGAAACCGTCAGCGGGGATGTCGGGATCGAGGATTGCCTGGAACTGGCTTTGATTCACAATAAGGATGTGCAGACTGCCAAGCTCAAGCTGCTGGAAGCCAAAGGCCAGATGACCGAAGCGGTTGCCACGGCTCTACCCCAGGTGGGCTTTACCGGCTCGGCGCTCC
>JAKJEP010000021.1:13204-18431 GCA_022705365.1 Planctomycetota bacterium
TAACAGCGGTTTTATCAATCAGAAAGAAACCTACGATTTGCAGTTGCTGGCCCGCCAGCCGCTTTATCTGGGCGGGCTGATTCGCACGGCTCTGGATGCGGCGGCGGTGTACACCTATCAGAAGCAGCAGGAATTGCGAATGACGATTCAGAATGTCAATCTGGAGGTCCGCCAGAAATATATTCAGGCCCAACTGGCCAGACAACTGGTGGAGGTGGCGGTGCAGGCCAAACGCGATGCCCAAAAGCTGCTGGCTGACACCGAGACGAAATATCGGCTGGGCAGTGCCACCCGGTTTGAGGTCCTGCGAGCCGAGGTCCGCCTGAACGCCATGGAAGCTGACTTAATCCGGCGGGAAAACGAATCGCAAATATCCCTTACCCGCCTGCTAAACGTGATGGGCATCTCGCAAAAAAGTCAGATTAATCTGGCCGATCCGCTTGAATATCAATCTATACCGGCGGATGCGGACCAGTGCCTCAGCCTGGCTATACTGAAACGACCGGACCTGCTCATGGGCGAAGCGAACATCCGGCTGGCCAAAGACAATGTGGAGGCGGAGAAAGCGGGCTATCGCCCCAAAGTTTATTTGCAGGGTCTTTATCAGCGCAGCTACCCCGGATACAGTGCCAGTTTTACCGATTTTTTTGCCGGGGGGGATGAAGATACCGAGCCGGATAATAACAATAACGGCGCCCCCGGTTCGCTGGGGAATAAGGAATGGGAGCGAACCATGAATGGCGGGCTGGTGGTCGAGTGGACGGTTTTTGACGGTTTTGCCACGGCCGGCCGGGTCGCGGTAGCCAAGGCCCAGTTGCGCCAGGAGGAAGTCCTCTTGCGCAAGGCTGAGGAGCAGGTTCAGTTGGAAGTAACGCAGGCTCTTTTGCGATTGAATAACAGCGAAAAATTTGTCGAGTCGCAAAGCGGCACCGTGACCAATGCCCAGGAGGCCCTTCGTCTGGCCCAGGTCGGTTTTCACGAGGGGACTATCACCTCGCTGGATGTGATATCCGCGGAACTGGCCCTCTCGCAGGCCAGGTCCGATTACCTTCAGGCCGTGTACGATTATGAATTGTCGAAATTGACCTTGAACGCGGCGATCGGTACCATTGGGGAACAAGCCATACCGGCTCCGGTTGCCGCCGCCGATCCCAATAGCCCCCCATCCCCTGAGGAAAGCTGATATGAAAAAATGGCTGATTCTCTTTTTTCTTATCCTGTCACTGGGCGCCGCGGCCACCTGGCGGATTTATCTGCTGGCCACGGAGAAACCGGCGGAAAGCATCGACAAGATTCAGGAAAAATCCGGGATGCCGGTCCGGATTTTCGAGGTGATCCAAAAGGACATCGAAAAAACCATTACCGTCAGCGGTTCGATCAAACCGTATCAGGATATTTTTGTGGCGCCCAAAGTGACCGAGAAAATCATCGCATTCCATGCCACCACCGGCCAGACGGTGGAGAAAGATCAGCCGCTGGTGACACTGGACGATACCATTAGCAGGTTGAATCTGGAACAGGCGCAGGCCAGCCTGGCCCAGGCGCAGGAATTCCTGCGGCAATTGCAGAACGGCTCCCGACCCGAGGAAATCGAGATTGCCCGCACCCGGATGGAAGAGGCCCAAGCCCGGTATGAGCTGCAGAATCTGGAATATCAGCGGCAAAAACAGCTTTATCAGGAAGAGGCGAGCAGCCTCCAGAGCCTGCAGGCCAGCGAGGCCGCCTTTGCCAGCGCCAAGGCCAATATGGAGGGAGCGGCCGCCCAGTATGAATTAGCCAAAGCCGGGCCGCGCGAGGAAGAAATCAACATGGCCCGGATCCGGGTGGAGCTGGCGCAGGTGGCGATGCGGCAGGCCGAGAAAAATCTGGCGGATCATCATCTGCAGGCTCCTTTTGCCGGTGAGGTTTGCCTGCGGCTGCTGGATCCGGGGGATATGGCCGAGATGAACAAGCCTATTTTGGAGCTGGTGGATATCCGGCAGGTCTATCTGGATCTGGATGTGTCGGAGTTATACGTCCCCAGATTATCTCCGGGCCAGGCCGTCCGGATCGGGGTGGATGCCCTGCCGGATAAATCCTATGCCGGCACCATCGCCGAAATCAATCCGGTGGCCGATCCGGCCAGCCGTTCCTATATCACGCGCATTCTGATTCCCAACGAAGACCGTACCCTTCGGCCCGGGATGTTCGCCCGCGCCTATATCGCGGTTGGGACGGTTCCTCACGCGGTGCTGGTTGCCAAGGATGCGGTGAAAAAGGATATCAATCAGTATTACGTCCTGGCCGTGGATGAAAATTCCATGGCGCAGAAAAAATTCATCACCCCCGGTGAAAACCACGAAGAGTTGGTGGAAGTGATTGAGGGATTATCCGCCGGGGAAAAGGTGATTACGCTGAGTGTCAATATCGAGCCGGGTACGCGGGTGCTTGTTAAGCCCTGACGTACCAGAAAATAGAAGCCTCCTGCTATGAATTTGATCAAACTATCTGTGCGGCGTCCGGTCCTGGTGGCGATGTTCATGTCCGCCCTGGTGGGGCTGGGCATATTCTGTTATCTCCAACTGCCGATGGAACTCTTCCCGGATGTGGAATTTCCGGTGGTCACCGTGGTTACCCGCTATGAAGGCGCCGGCCCCGAAGAAATCGAACAGCTTATCACCAAGGAGCTGGAAGAGGAAATCAGTACGGTCGAAGGCATCAAGCATCTGAACAGTATATCGCAGCAGGGTCTAAGCCTGGTGATGGCCGAGTTTTATCTGGAAACGGATGTGGATGTCGCGGCGGCGGATGTCCGGGCCAAGGTTGATCTTGTTCGGGAGAGACTGCCGGAGGACGCCGAGGATCCCGTCACCCAGAAGTTCGATTTCAGCTCCCAGCCGATTATGATTCTGTCGGTTTCCGCCCCCCGGTCTCTACGGGAGGTGTTTTTTATCGCCGATGAGCGCATCAAGGACCGGCTGGCCACGGTGCCGGAGGTGGCTTCCGTCAATCTGGTCGGAGGGCAGGAACGGGAGATTCATGTCCTGGCCAGCCAGCAGCGGCTGCGGGCCTACGGCCTGAGTATTACCGATGTCCTGGCGGCGGTGGCCAATGCCAATCTGGAAACGCCCGGCGGCCATATCCGCCAGAACAGCCGCGAATACAATATCCGGCTGCGGGGGAAATTCACCAGCCTGGAGGAAATCCGGGATCTGCGGATTCCCGCCCGGCAGAACCAGAGCATCTACCTGCGTGATATTGCCGAAGTCCGCGATACCTATAAGGAAATGCGGGATATGGTCCGTGCCGACGGGCAGGCCTGCGTGGGCATGACGATCCAGAAGCGGGCCGGCGGCAACATCGTTGCCATTCATGAAGCCATCCTGGAAAAGATTGAGGAACTCCGCAGCGTATTGCCTCCCGATTTCCGCATTACCATCCAGGATGAACAGGCCCCCTGGATTACCTCTGCCGTCGAAAATGTCCGGGACGATATGATCTCCGGTATCATCCTGGCTTCTATTGTCCTGCTGATTTTTCTGCATTCGTTCCGGAACGTACTGATTATTTCCCTGGCGATTCCGATTTCCGTTTTGGCCACTTTTATTATTATGTTTTTGGGCGGATTCACCCTAAACATGATGAGCCTGATGGGGCTGGCCATGACCACGGGGCTGCTGGTCGATAATGTGATTCTGGGGCTGGAAAATATGACCCGTTATCTGCATCTGGATTATTCCCCGGAGGAGGCGGCGGAAAAAGGCAGTACAGAAATCGCCCTGGCGGTGGCCTCCACCACGCTGGCCAATGTGGTGGTGTTTGTGCCCATTGCCTTTATGGGCGGGATCATCGGGCAGTTTTTCAAGGACCTGGGCCTGACGGCGACGATTTCCTCCGTGGTGTCTTTTTTCATTTCCTTTACGCTGGCACCGATGATGGCGGCCAAACTGCTGACCAAAGCGAATACCACCCCTAAAGGCACCGGCCCCGCGGACCGGTTCGCCAAAGCCTTTGACCGGCAATTTGATGATTTGAAAAATGCCTATGGCCATGCGCTGCATTGGGTCCTGCACCATCGGATTATCACGCTGGGGATTGTCATTATGTTATTCATCGGATCCCTGAAGGTGGCCGGCTATATCGGCGGGGAATTCATCACGAATATGGATCAGGGGAAATTTATTCTTACGGTGGAAATGCCCACGGGCACGCGCCTGGAGGAAACCGATGGGGCGGTGCAGAAGCTTGAAGCGCTGCTGCGGAATCCAAAAAATCTGCCCGAACTGGTCGGAACGTATGCCAGCGTAGGTTCCATTGCCGGCGAATGGGTCGGCGGTTCCAGCCAGGCCGTCAATATCGCTCAAATTAACGTCACCCTGACCGACAAATCGCAGCGCAGCCAAAGCACCGAAAAAATTATGAATCGCCTGCGGCCGGTTATCGCCCAGGCCAACATCCCCGGCGCCCGGATTAAACTGCTGGAATCCGGCGGCGGCGGCGGGGCGGAGGCGGCCATCATGATGGATATCACCAGCGACAATATGGACCACCTCAAAGCCTTTGCCGATGAGGCTGTTGCCATCATCAGCAACGAAGAATTAATCCCCGGGGCGGTGGATATCGACACCAATTTCCGCCAGGGCCAGCCGGAAATCCGCATTATCCCCGACCGCGAAAAGTGCCGCGATGCCCAGGTGGATACCCGCTTCCTTTCCCAGGTGGTGGCCGCCACCTTTGAAGGACTTCTGGTTAGCGAATACCGCGAAGGTGCTTACAATTACGATATTCGGGTCAAGGCGGATGAAAACTCCCGACGACAGTTGACGGATATAGCCGAATTGTCGATTATGAATTCCCTGGGCAAACGCCTGCCCCTGCCCCAAGTTGCCGCGATTGAATACACCACCGGCCCTTCCCAGCTTTTCCGCAAGGACCGCCTGAACCAGATTACCGTCAGTTGCGATAACAGCAGCCGCAGCCCGGCGGAAATCGTACACGACATCGAAGCCAATATGGCCCCGCTGCTGGCCAAATATCCCGATTGCCATATCTTTTTCGCCGGCTCCATCGAAATGATGGAGGAAAGTTTTGGACGGCTGTTTGTGGCTTTGGTGATGGCGGTCTGTTTAACCTACATGGTATTGGCCTCGTTACTGGAATCCTTCCTCCAGCCGTTGATTATCATGTTTGCGGTGCCGCTGAGTCTGATCGGGGTGTTTGTCGGTTTATTCCTGACCGGCGGGACGTT
>JAKJEP010000220.1 GCA_022705365.1 Planctomycetota bacterium
GGGCAAAAAATGAAAATATACCCGATTCCGGAGATATTTTTTACTCCTTTTTTATGAACTTATTTTGGACAAGAGTGTTGTAAACTATATAACAAGACTTACATTTCTTGTAATGATCCCTATAATTGGTATTGTAGGAATTTTCGCTCGTTCATTGAGATTGAGAATTCTCCTTTGGATACTGTCTATTCCCTATGCATTTATTGGGATAATGGCTTTGTTACTAGGTGGTATTGCCGAACCATTTAATCCTGATCAAATGAAACTATTTTGTGTCATTGTTTTTTGGCCAGCGATAGGTTGCACAATTGGCCAAATCATTATTGTTCTTTATTCTATGAAGAAATAGAAAAGATAATCCTATGCGAGCCGTAATCCAAAGAGTATCAAACGCAAAAGTGGAAGTGGACAACAAAATCGTTGGCGCGATTGAAGGGGGGCTGGTTGTGTATCTAAGCGTCGGTAAAGAGGACACCCTTGATGATGTGGTTTTTATGGCGGAGAAGATTGTCAACCTGCGTATCTTCGCCGATTTGGAGGATAAAATGAACCTCAGTGTCCAGGATGTCAGCGGGGCGATACTGCTGATCAGCCAGTTCACCCTGCACGGCGATTGCCGCAAGGGCCGCCGGCCCGGCTTCGACCAGTCCGCCCCGCCCGAGCTGGCCCGCCGGCTGTATGAGCAAACCATTGATTTAATCCGCCAGCATGGTATAAAGGTGGAAACCGGTACCTTCGCCGCTCACATGCACGTAACAAGCACCAACGACGGCCCGGTAACGTTCCTGCTCGACAGCAAACGGTTATTTTAGGTAGGGTGGGGCTTGCCCCACCAATATGTAGGGTCGGCAACTTGTTTGCCGACGCGGTTTCTCTGTAGGGTGTGCAACTGGTTGCACATGCGGTTGAAAGTAATAAGAGAAAACATAAATGACCTTTTTGGCGATACCCATCTGTGCGAAAAATCAGCAGGAAGCAATTTCTGCCATTGAGCAGGCCTGCGCCGCCGGTGCCGAACTACTCGAACTGCGTCTCGATTATCTCGCCGATCCGACTCCTGATATCGTATGTAAACTCGTTGCCGAAGCGAAAAAATCCAATCTGCCCGTCATCGCTACCTGCCGGCCGATATGGGAAGGGGGGCAATATGGCGGCAGTGAGCCCCAGCGGCAGGCGATTCTGGCCGCAGCCGCCCGCGCCGGTGCTGATTATGTCGATATTGAACTGATCGCCCTGGAACAGAACCAAATCAGACGTGAAAATGTGCTGGCTGGTTCGACTGCTAAGCTGATTGTAAGTAACCATGATTTTCAGGGGAAACCTACCGATATCAATGACCGCTGGAGTCGAATTCGCAGGCAGAATCCCGACATCGGCAAGCTGGTTTACCTGGCCAACCGCATCAACGACAATTTCGCCGCTCTGGATCTCCTGCATGAAAATCCGGGCGCCATCATCCTGACCATGGGCGAGGCCGGCCAGCTTGGCCGCCTGCTGGCCAAAAAGCTCGGTGGTTTCCTGACCTTCGCCAGCCTTACCTCCGGGGCCGAGTCCGCCCCCGGCCAGATTACCGCCCGCCAGATGCTGGATACCTTCCGCTGGCCCGCCGTCAGTGCCGCCACATGCCTTTACGGCGTCATCGGCTGCCCCGTGGCCCATTCGATGAGCCCGGCTATCCACAATGCCGCCTTTGCCGCCGTCCACTACGACGGCCTCTATGTACCCCTGCTGGTCGAAGACTCCTCCGAGGAGTTCGACCGCTTCCTCGATGGCCTGCTCCGCCGGCCCTGGCTTGACTTCCACGGCCTCAGCGTTACCATCCCGCACAAGCACCACGCCCTGGCCTGGCTCCAAAAACACCACGCCGCCATCGAACCGCTCGCCGAAAAAATCGGCGCCCTCAACACCATCATCTTCGAGAAGGGGGGGCGACTGGCCGGATATAACACCGATTATACCGGTGCTATGAACGCCATAACCGAAATCCTCGGTTTGTCCCCCGGCGATCTCCGCGGCCTGCCCACCGCCGTCCTGGGTGCCGGGGGGGTCTGCCGCGCCCTGGTGGCCGGCCTCACCGACGCCGGAGCCGAGGTGACCATCTACAACCGTACGGTCGAAAAAGCGGAAAAACTTGCCGCTGAATTTCATTGCCGCTGCGATGGGCTGGAAAACCTCCGCCCCCTCTCCGCCAGGCTGGTCGTTAACGGCACCAGCATCGGCATGTCACCCGATACCAACCGCTCTCCCCTTCCCGCCGAATTTCTGCGGCCGGACATGATGGTATTCGATACCGTTTATAATCCCATGAATACCATGCTGTTACGGCAGGCCCGGCAGACAGGGGCCAAAACGGTCGATGGCGTCAGCATGTTTGTCAACCAGGCGGCGGTCCAGTTTGAGCGGTTCACCGGCCAGCCGGCCCCCACCGCCCTTATGCGTCAGGTCGTGACTAACCGTTTACGGCAGTGATCTGCCGGTTCCTGCCGGGCAGGGGCTTGGGATTGATTTCATCCCAGCCGGGGTTTGACCATCCTAAATTTTCATGGTATAATTGGGTATGGCCGATCATAGAGTTGTCGTTCGATTTCGGGCGTGAACAGATAATGGAGAAGAACGAATGTCAGGTAAATTGTATCAAAATCCTGCCGTGAGTGGAATCGTTGAACATCAAATGCGAATGTGGGAGATAGCCAAGGAAAACGAACCGGTCCGGTTAAGTGAGGGCCTGGAAATTCAATACATAGCCATTAGCCGCGAACTGGGCAGCGGGGGAGAAGAGGTGGGGCGGATTTTAGCGGACCTGATGGAATGGAAGCTCTACGATAAGGATATTTTGAATTATCTGGCGGAGGATATGAATGTCCACAAAAGCGTGATCGAATGCGTGGACGAACGGACCACCAGCTGGATCGAGGACTGGATCGCACCTATTTTCAAAAACAGCGCATCCCGGCATGTGGATCAAATGAGTTATTTCCGGCATTTAACCCGGGTTTTACTGGTAATCGGGAAGCTGGGGCATGCTATTATTATTGGACGGGCCGCGGGACTGGTCTTGCCCCGGGAGCAGGGCCTGCGTGTGCGGATTACGGCTCCCTTCGAGATTCGATGCCGGCGGATTGCGGCCCAGGAGAATATTCCCCTGAAAAAAGCGGAGTCGATCGTCCGCAAGGCGGATAAAGAACAGGTGGAGTTTGTTAAGAATTATCTGGGAAAAGATATCCATGACCCCGGCTATTTTGACCTGGTTTTTAATACCGGCAAGCTGACCCCCCATGCAGCGGCCAAACTGATCTGGCGGGCAATGGATCAACGGCAATTGATGCAGCAGAAACAGATGGAGGCGTGAACCCTTCCAATCTGCGTAATTTCCATAATCAAAGAGAAATCCGATAGGCAAATTCTCCCTTTTGCGTCTGAAATTTCAGCATCGTTCCTTCGCGGGTGAACTCTACGGTCCGGATGGTGTTTTGATCGGGACCAATCGCTGTCACGGCTTTGGCCTGCCGGACGTTTTTGCCGGAAATTTGATCCAGCCGCAAGGCAATCGAAAACGATCCCAGTTCCGGCAGGGGGGTAATCGTAAGATTGTCCGGCTCGATTTCGCAGCGAAAAGCCCCGCAGGTAACCACCGGGCCGAAATCCACCGGTGTCTGTTTTTCGTTCCACCGGGAAGCAATATTCCTTTGCGGAGGGGCGGCAATCAGCCGCACACTGGTAATCTGGCCGCCCTGTCCTTCCGCCACGATTTGCCCTAGGTGATTGCTCCGTTCGCTGTCCTGGCCGCCATCCAGCAAATAACGGTATCCGGTAGCCGGCTCATACAAACCGATGACAATTTCATACTCGCCCGGTCCCATGCTCTCCGGTATTTCGATTACGCGATCAGTGCCGGTATGAATGGTACCCTGCCAGGCACGGGTTCCCGGCTGAGGATTCTGATCTGCCTGAAAGGCGATCTTATCACTGCGTTCCGACTGGTTATTTTTAAAGTGCAGAAAGATAGCCGCATCTTTGGCCAGGGACTGGCTCACCTCCCAATCTACCAACAGTTTGAATTTGCGACCGCCCAGATATTCCAGACCTTTCGCGGTCGGCCGAATCGCCAGCGCCGCCCCGGGGCCGAAATCACGGCCGTTTACATAAAACCGGCCCGGCCCGCTTGACTGTTCCACGATCAGCCCCTGGATTTTTTCGATACTCGTCCGGATTTCCCCGTTGATGGCATAATACCCATACTCCGGCAGGATTTTCCCGGCCACCGGCCAATCCGATTCCCCCCGGTTCACATACACCTTCGCCCCGCTGTCCCAGGTGATGATCTGTCGGTGGATGTTGTTATCCGGGAATTCGATCCCCGCCATGCGGTCCGTGGCGATACGGCGGACAAAATCCTGGGCCAGCCAGTACTTTCGCACCGCTCCCCGCCCCCCTAGCCCCTCCGCGAATACCTCCCGGTCGATCATCAGGCTATGGCCCGTCAGAATTTCCGTGCTGAGATAATCGTCGCTTTCGATCCCATGTTCCGCGCGCGACCGGTCACCCTGGTAGCGATTGGAGTACCCGGCTCCGTGCAGGCTGAACTTGTCGTGCAGCACCGCGTCATACCAGGGGACCCGCTGCCAATTGCGGCAGGGAACCCGGAAGCAGAAAGGCTCCGACCCGGTTGTCAGCCGCAAAAACTGGCAATCCGCGCCATCCAGATACCCCACCAGTTGGTCATCACCTGCTTCGGAAGTGGTCACCGCACCTCCCAGGTAATCCTGAATCCACCGGAAGGTTTCGCCCCAGTATTTCCGGGTTTCCAGCAGGGAATGAAAGGCCCCCGTCCGGTCGTAAAAATCAAACATGTCGATCGAAGTAAACACATCGATAAAGTAATGGGTCGGCTTGAGGTTTTCCTTGATTAATTTCAGATTCCTTTTTACGAAAGGCCTGATATGGTCCGGCCGCCACCGGTAACTCTGGGCCTTGCGTCCTTCATTATACCAGGCCCGCACCGGCTGGCCTGCTTCCGTAAAGCAGATGTGATCGTAGCTGTACTCCTCCGCGTCCGGATAAAAATCGATATAATTATCGTGCAAACCCCAGGGAATCCCCTCTTTCGCGCAAATCTCACCGATTTTCCGCATATCTTCCATCGTTCCCAGTACCGGGGTGGGGGGGTACACATCCGGCAGGCGATAGTCGTATCCCCACCGCTGCCAGTCATGTAGGGTCAGCATGGAATCGGTCAGGCCGTACGCGATCATATTCTTCACGATCTCCGCATGGTCGGCGTAACGGCCGCCCCAGATATCAAAAACAAACCGTCCCGCCTTATTCACAAAGCCCGGCGAGGCCTGCCGCGCATCGATATCCCGGTATTTGAACGCACAGTCAAACGCATTTATTTCACCGGGCACAATGGTCAGCGTTGCGTTCATGTGAGTATGCAGGGTGTAAGTTTTCGCCTCCGGGTTGACCTCCAGATAGTCCGGCGGATTGTCGCACGCCGTCAGGACGGACAGGCCGCGTTCAAAATCGAATCCCACATGGCTGGTCGAAAGCGCATGCCCGCCGTAGCCGACCTGAAAGGTCCCCGGCTCCTCGATGCAGTATCCGTGCCCGTAGTACACCCGCGGTGCCTTCTGATCGGCCTGCCCCAATGCCAGATCCGTGATCCGCTGCGGGCATTCGCACCGGATTCGCAGCCCCGACTTTTCCGGCCATATGGTGACCGTCAAATCCGCCGGGTCCGCTGCCTGCTTCATGGCATGTCGAATCTGCAAAGTTTGTGTCGCTGGGTCGTAACTGGCTTCCACTTTTTCCATCGGGATTTGCGGGGGATAGCCGCCCAGCTTCAATCCCAGGATGGCAACCTGTATCCCATCATACACCACACATTTTTCCGATTTCCCCACGGCAAGGACCCCGTCGAGAATCCCATTTTTCCCCGGTACGACCGCGGCGGCATACCCATCTTCCAGCTCAAAGGAAAATTCATGGCTGTTGTCCGCTTTCCCGCCCG
>JAKJEP010000221.1:0-5600 GCA_022705365.1 Planctomycetota bacterium
TGCGGCCCAGCCATCGGCCCCATCCCCGATCCTCTCATTCCCGGACCTTGCATCATCCGGCCCATCCCTTCCTCACGCATCTGGTCGAGCTTTTCCTGTTGCTCCGCCGTCATCACTTCCCGAACATCCTGACGTAACTTCTGGTATATAGCACGTTTAGCTTCCGGCTCTTCTGCCGCCGCCGCTTCTTTCCGAGCTGTCTGGTGCAATTTTTCAATCTCGGCCTTCTGCTCATCGGTAAGATCCAGCTTCTCAAACATTTGCATCATTCCAAATCCCATACCCGGCCCGCCCGGTCCCTGCGGCCCAGCCATCGGCCCCATCCCCGATCCTCTCATCCCCGGACCTTGCATCATCCGGCCCATCCCTTCCTCACGCATCTGGCTGAGCTGTTCCCGCTGTTCTTCGGTAAGCACCTGCTGCATATCCTCGTGTAACTTCTTAAATATAACACCTTTAGCTTCTCTGGTGTCGGCGTTCATCACGTCTTCCCAGGCCTGCTGATGAAGCTGGTCGATCTGTGCCTGCTGTTCCTCGTTCAAATTCAGCTTAGACAGGATACCCATTCCGATTCCGCGGCCTTTATCTCCGCGCCAGCCTTTGGATTGCATTCCTTCGCCCTTCATTCCCTGGCCTTTGGCACCCTTACCTTCACCCCTCAATCCCTGGCCTTTGGCGCCTCTGCCCTCTCCCTTTCTCCCTTGACCTTCGGATCCTTTCCCCTCCCCCTTCAAACCTTTGCCTTTTCCGGGTTTATCATCGCTTGGTCCCATCCTTTCCTCTCTTATCTCCTGCAGTTGTGCCAGCTGATCTTCCGTCAATACAGATCGTATTTGCTCCATACTATCCTGCCGGATTTTTGCGATTTCGGATTGTTGGGCGGGGGTGAGATTGGCATCGCGCTGCCGGGCATTTTGAGCCTGCAGCGGGGCAGACAATGCGGTGATCAAACATAAACTCAACCCAGTCAACAACATAACATACATCTTTTTCATAGCCATGCTCCTTTCTACGGTTTTGGTAATGAACATATTCTCATAACTCTATGAATAAAACGTATAAAACATGGTTTTATTGCAGCATGTAATGAGATAATAAATTGTATCCAGCCTGGCTGGCGAAATAGCAGTTGTGAAAATATTCACATTTGATTCCCCGGCAGACAAGACAAATACCAAACAGGCAAGAGAGGTTGCCATACGGGTTATAAGTCAAAAAACTGAAAGTGATTATGGGTTAGTTCCCGTTTTTGCGGATCAAACGCACAGCAAAAAAATCGATAGAATACATTTTGCAACACCCGACACCTACCTGCGTAAATTGTTTTAATTTATCAAAATTGTGAAATATTTCACAATTTTTATTTGATAACACACCGGCACCGTATTATCATCGCTTGGGACGTTACCGATTTAGTATTGGTCTTTTATGGAGTAATCAGAGATGTTAATTACCGAACGGGAAAAGATGGTAGAAGACATCAACACCTGGGCTGAGCAATATGGCCGAAATCGCAGTGCGTTGATGCCGATTCTGCAGGAAGTGCAGAAGAAGTATTATCGCATATCCGATTATGCGATGCAGGAAATCGCGGATCTGCTGGGGATTCATCCGGTGGAAGTATATGGGGTGGTATCCTTCTACAGTTTTCTGGATGATAAACCCAAGGGGAAGTTTATCATACGTCTTTGCCAGACCATCAGTTGTGATATGGTGGGTAAAGACCGCGTAGCGCGGCAATTAGAAAATGACCTGGGCGTAGGTTTTGGTCAGACCACCGCGGATGGGATTTTTACGCTGGAGTGGGCCAATTGCCTGGGAATGTGCGATCAGGGGCCAGCCATGTTAGTCAACGATCAGGTGTTTACTCGTTTAACACCGGCCAAAGTGAATGAGATTATCGACGGATGCCGTCGTGCCTTATCTCATTATGCCACCCAGCGAAAGGAGGTACACGCCCTATGATTACCAGCAAATGCTCTAAGTTAACCTTTAGCGAAATTAAAACCGGTTCCGGCCTGCAGGCAGCGCTGAAAAATAAACCGGCGGAGGTTATCTCGATTTTAGCGGATTCCGGGATGAAAGGCCGGGGCGGGGCGGGATTCCCGACCAGCACCAAGTGGCGGTTTGCGGCGGCTGCCAAAGGGGAGGAAAAATTTGTGGTCTGCAATGCCGATGAAGGAGAGCCGGGCACCTTTAAGGACCGGGTGTTATTGTGCGATTTTGCGGATCTGGTGTTTGAAGGGATGACCATCGGGGCGTATGCCATCGGTGCCAAGACCGGCATTATTTACCTGCGCGGAGAATATACCTATCTGGTGAACCAACTGGAATCGGTATTAGCAAAACGGCGGCAGGCCAATCTTTTGGGTAACAAGATCTGCGGAAAAGAAGGATTTGATTTTGATATTCAGATCCGGATGGGATCCGGCGCCTATGTATGCGGCGAAGAAACGGCCCTCATCGAGTCACTGGAAGGGCAGCGGGGCGAGCCGCGGAATCGACCTCCGTTCCCGGTGGATACCGGATTTATGGGCCGGCCGACGATAGTGAATAATGTGGAGACGCTGGCCTGGGTAACGGCGATTCTGGCCAAAGGGGCTGCCTGGTTCAAGTCGGTAGGGACGGAGAAGTCCACCGGCTTAAAACTGTTCAGCGTATCGGGCGATTGTGCCGAGCCGGGCGTGTATGAATTTCCGATGGGCATTACGATTGCCCAACTGCTCAAAGAAGTCAAAGGCGAAGGCGCCAAGGCGGTGCAGGTGGGCGGAGCCTCGGGGCACTGCGTAGCCGCCAAGGATTTCAAGCGTGCCCTGGCGTTCGAGGATGTGGCCACGGGCGGGTCTATTATCATATTTGGGCCCAATCGCGATATGCTGCATGTCGCCAAGAACTTTATGGAGTTCTTTGTGGAAGAGTCCTGCGGCCAGTGCACTCCCTGCCGGGAAGGCAATCACAAGATCCTGGAAGGGATTGAGAAGCTGGAGGCAGGCACCTGCTCGATGGCCTATCTGGACGAGCTGTGTAAGCTGGGCGAGACGATGCAACTGGCCTCCAAGTGCGGATTAGGCCAATCCAGTGCCAATGCGTTTTTGTCAATCGTAGCAAACTTTAAAGATGAAATATTAGGCCGGACCGAGAAGGTCGCCGTGTAAATACAGGAGTGAACTATGGCTAATTTGAATGAAGATGTTTCCCGTGCTCCCAAAAGCATGCGTGCCCAAACGATAACGGGAATTACGGATACGACCGATATCGGGGCTACCGTCCGGGTGGAAATCGACGGCAAGGAATTGAAGGTTCCCATCGGGACGACGATTCTGGAGGCCGCCAGGTCGATCGGGGTTCGCATTCCCACGTTATGTTATCACGAGGATTTATGTATCGCCGGTGTATGCCGCATCTGCGTGGTGGAGGTGGAAGGCCAGCGGACATTGCAGGCCTCCTGTGCGTATCCGATTACCTCGCCAATCAAGGTGAAGACCTATTCCAGCAAGGTACGCAAGGCCCGCCGCCATATTCTGGATTTACTGCTGTCCAAGCATTATGGAGAATGTTATTCCTGTTTCCGCAACAACAATTGCGAATTGCAGAGTCTGGCGAAGGAATACGGTGTCGATCAGTTCCGGTTCGGCCATCCGGAGAAACCGCTGCATGAAGTGGACGCCTCGAGCTATTCGGTCATCCGCGATATGAACAAGTGTATTTTGTGCCGGCGGTGCGTACGGACCTGTATCGATGTGCAGGAAGTGGGCGTGCTGGAAGCGGTGGGCCGCAGCGACAAGACGAAAATTGAAACCTTTGCGAGCAAGCCGCTGAGCGAGGTAATCTGCATCAACTGCGGGCAGTGCATCAACCGCTGTCCCACCGGCGCCCTGCGGGCCAACGATCCGACGGATGATGTCTGGGCGGCGATTGACAATCCGGCCAAGCATGTGGTGATTCAGACGGCCCCGGCCCCGCGGGCGGGCATCGGTGAGTGTTTCGGGCTGGAACCCGGGCGGGCGCTGACCTTTGAGATGAATACGGCGCTGCGGCGCTGCGGATTTGACAAGGTATTCGATACGAATTTTACGGCGGACCTGACGATTATCGAGGAAGGGACCGAGCTGATTCTGCGTTTGTACAAGGCACTGGTCAAAAAAGATACATCCATAGCCTTACCGCAGTTTACCAGTTGTTCGCCGGGCTGGATCAAGTATATCGAACATTTCTATCCGGAGATGCTAAAGCATGTTTCCTCGGCCAAGAGTCCGCAGCAGATGTTTGGGGCGGTCATCAAGACTTATTACGCCAAGAAGAACAACATCGATCCGAAGGATATTGTGACGGTAGCTTTGATGCCGTGCTCGGCCAAGAAGTTCGAGTGCAACCGCCCGGAGATGTGCGACAGCGGCTTTAAAGATATTGATTACGGGCTGACGACGCGGGAGCTGGCGCAGATGATCAGTGAGGCGGGGATTGATCTGCCGAACCTGGAGAAGTCCGATTTTGACGATCCGTTTGGGACGGCCACCGGGTCGGGCGTAATTTTCGCGGCCACCGGCGGCGTGATGGAGGCGGCAATTCGTACCGTAGTAGAACTGGTATGCGGGATCAAGGTCGAAAATCTGTTCGATCATGCCGATGTGATTCCGGTTCGCGGTTTTGAGGGCGTCCGGTATGCCGAGCTGCCCATCAAGCAGGTCGGTCCGGTGCCGGATATTCTCAAACACCTGGTGCCGAACTGGGACTGGCTGAAGGGCGCGACCTTGAAGGTCGGCGTCTGCCACGGGACTGCCAATGCCAAGAAGGTGCTGGACGATATCAAGGCCGGCGGCAAGTTCAGTGAATGTCATTTTATCGAGTTCATGGCCTGTCCGGGCGGGTGCCTGGGCGGCGGCGGCCAGCCGATCCCGACCAATCCGGAAATCCGCAAGAAGCGGGCCAAAGCCATTTACGGTGAGGATGCCCACTACGAGATCCGCAAATCGCACGAGAATCCGGCCGTGCTGGAGCTGTATTCCCAGTTCCTGACCGATGGACCGTGCGGGCATCTGAGCCATAAACTTTTGCATACGGATTATACCCCGCGCGGTAAATATATTGCCTAATCGGCAGCACCTGCCTATAATGGAAAAGGAGCCGGGTCGGAATTTATTCCGGCCCGGCATATTTTTCGTATTGGTTTACTGATTGAGGTGTTGAGATGAATACAGAATATAGTTCTAGTTTTATTGATGAAGCAAAAATAGTGGAAGTTTTAGAGCGTGCGGATGCGCGGGATGGCGGGCGGGTCCGTGCGGTTTTGGCCAAGGCCCGGGAATTAAAGGGGCTGGATCAGCCTGATATCGCGGTGCTAATGCAAATCAGCGACCCGGAACTGCTGGGGGAGCTGTTTTTGACCGCCAAGTCGGTGAAGGAACAAATCTACGGGCGGCGGCTGGTATTGTTTGCCCCGCTGTATATTTCCAATCTGTGCTCGAATGAGTGTTTGTATTGTGCCTTCCGTGCCCGGAATAAGGAGGTGAAACGCAGGGCGTTGACGCAGGCCGAGATTGCCCAGGAAGTAAAAATTCTGGTGGAGCAGGGCCATAAGCGGATCCTGGTGGTGGCGGGGG
>JAKJEP010000221.1:5610-5999 GCA_022705365.1 Planctomycetota bacterium
ATCGTATCCGCAGGAAGGTTTTTCCTATGTGCTCAAAGCGGTGGAAACGGTCTATGCGACCCGCAGCGGCAAAGGGGAAATCCGGCGGGTCAATGTGAATATCGCACCGCTGACGGTGGAGGAATTCAAGCAGCTCAAGGCGGCCCAGATCGGTACATACCAGATTTTTCAGGAAACCTATCACCGGGAAGTCTATAAGAAGGTCCACCTGGGCGGCAAGAAACGGGATTATGACTGGCGGGTAACGGCGATCGACCGGGCGATGGAGGCGGGAATTGACGATGCGGGAATCGGCGTGCTTTTCGGGTTGGCAGACTGGCGTTATGAAATCCTGGCCATGATGCAGCATATCCACCACCTGGAAGAAAAATTCGGTGTAGGTCCGCATA
>JAKJEP010000222.1:0-2782 GCA_022705365.1 Planctomycetota bacterium
GGGGGCGGCTTCGGGGGGGAAGGAGCCGGATGATTTTTTCCGGACGGAGCATCTTCAGGGAAATCTGAAAGAGCGTTCGGTGCGGGGCGGGATGGTCACGATGCTCAGTTTCGGGACGAATTTTGTGCTGCGGACCGGAGCGACGATGGTTCTGGCCCGGCTTCTGACGCCGAAGGACTACGGCCTGATCGCGATGGTGAGCACCCTGACGAATTTTGCCATCATGCTCAAGGATATGGGGTTGTCCATGGCGACGGTGCAAAAGGCCGAACTCAATCATGGTCTGGTCAGCACCTTTTTCTGGATCAACGTTGCCGGGGGACTGGCGCTGTCGCTGCTGCTGTCGCTGCTGGCACCGGCGCTGGCCTGGTTTTACGGCGAGCCGCGTCTGCTTTGGATTGCCCTGGCGATTGCGTGGGTGTTTTTACTGTCAGGCCTGACAGTTCAGCATCAGGCGCTATTGAACCGGCAGATGCGTTTTGGGTGGCTGGCGGTTATTGATATCAGTTCACTGTTGTTTGGGGTAACGGTGGCCGTCCTTGCCGCCGGCTATGGCGCGAATTACTGGGCGCTGGTGTTCATGCAGTTGGGCAGTGCTTTCGGCACGGCCGTGGGGGTGTGGCTGGTGTGCAAGTGGCGGCCCGGGTGGCCCCGGCGCGACCCGGCGGTCCGTTCCGGCATGCATTTTGGTTTTCATGTGATCGGCTTTAATATCGTGAACTATTTTTCCCGGAATTTTGACAATATTTTGATAGGTCGTTTTATAGGTGCCGCGGTTCTGGGGCTGTATAATCGTGCCTATAGTCTGCTGCTTTTGCCGACGGATTACATTCGTGTGCCGCTTTTTATGGTGGCGATGCCGGCGTTAAGTCGCATTCAGACGGAACCGGCCCGTTACCGGGCTTATTGCTATCAGTTGACCTCGCTGCTGGCCCTGATCAGCATGCCGCTGATGATTTTTGTGGCCGTCTGTTCCGACAGTATGACCCGGCTGCTGCTGGGAGAGAAATGGGCCGGAGCCGCTATTCTGATTCAGATCATGGCCCTTACCAGTTTTATCCAGACACCCGCGAGTATCCGAACCCTGGTCCAGGTCTCTTTGGGACAGACGGGCCGATATTTTCGTTTCGGCTTGCTCCACAGTATCTTTTGTGTTTTATCCTTTCTTGTCGGCCTTCACTGGGGGGCGGTGGGTATTGCCGCTTCGTATGCGATGGTGAATTATCTGCTTTTGTGGCCGACCCTGCTCTATTGTTTTCATCAAAGTCCGATGTCCGTGGGAATTTTTATGAAGGCGATTTCCCGGCCCCTGATCGCCAGTCTCGGCATGGGCGCGGTGGTGGCCCTTTTGTATGGGTCTCTTGCCAATCAAGCGGATGGAGTACGGACGGGACTGTGTTTCGCGGCCGGCATCCTGGTTTATTTTTTATTTTTGATACTGCTTCCGGGCGGTTTTAACATTTTACGTGAATTTTATTCCTCTTTAAGTTTATTATTCCAACGATCCAGGTAGTATTTCCGGAGCGATTTTTCCCAATCGATCCGTAAGAAATTAAGAAGTCGTTCTCCCCACCGGTTTCAAAGGTGTTTTGCGGATCAAAAAGAAAAAGGTTTTATTTTTGACGATAGGAACGGAGGTATTGGCCAGCAGTCGAGTCCGGGTCTATCAGTATCTACCCTTTCTGGAAGATGCGGGAATCCGCTGTTTTGTCATGTCGATGGTGCGAAAACCTGCGGTTGCCGGTATGAAACCGTCCTTCTGGAAAGGGATCCGAATTCTGATGGGGAGAATCGTCAAGTACCTGAAAATCGGTTATTATTGTTTGGTATGTGATGTGGTGTTGATTCAGAAGGTCCTGTTTCCTGTTTGGCGACAAAATCTGATCCGTCTGCTCAACCGGAATTTGGTGTTTGATTTTGATGATGCTATTTATCTTTCCGGTCCATTGGAGGCTCTCCATCGAAAGGGTGTGCGAGAGGAAAGAGTGTGTCATCTACTCAGGATTTGCCGGTGCGTTATAGTGTGCTGCGAGCATTTACGATCGTATTCGCGGCCGCATAATCAGAATATCCTGATGATAACCGGACCGGTGGATTGTGAAAGATATGTTCCCCGGAAACAGAGAGAGGAAAATGGAAAACTTATCATCGGCTGGATCGGCACTCCGAACACGACGCCATATTTAGAGCCGCTGATAAAGGTGTTTGCCGAAATCGAGCGGAATTATCCCCAGGTCGCGATCGAATTAATTGGCGCTTCCCCTTTGAAGGGGATTTGCCAGGCGGTCAAAATTGTGGAATGGTCATTCGCCGGTGAGTTGGACCATTTGCACCGTTTTGATATCGGTATTATGCCGCTATGGGATAACGAGCAGTCCAGAGGAAAGGGCGGTTACAAGCTGCTGCAATATATGGCGATTGGAATTCCCTGTGTGGCGTCTCCCGTCGGGATCAATTCGTCCTTGATTCAGGAAGGCGTGAATGGGTATCTGGCCGATTCGGAAGAGCAATGGTATGAAAAACTGGCTCGGCTAATTGAGAATCAGGCCCTGCGCGAGGCCATGGGCGCCCGAGGCAGAGAGATCGCTGAGCGGGACTATTCGCTGCGGGTCAGTGCGCCCAAAATGGCGGAGTATTTAAAGAGAATAGGATAGTGGTGGGACTTTCCCGGTAATTTACGAATTGAACAGCCTATGAATATTTTGGTGACAGGCGGGGCGGGGTTTATCGGGTCGCATTTGTGCGAGGCGCTGCTGGCGCGGGGGGAGCAGGTGACGGCGCT
>JAKJEP010000222.1:2847-5999 GCA_022705365.1 Planctomycetota bacterium
GCGGGTAAATCTGGCCGGCTGTCTGGCCAGTCCGTTATTTACGCTGGTGGAGGGGGATATTCGCGATATTGAGAAGGTGGGAGAGGTTTTTGCGGATGGGGATTTTGATATGGTGGTGCATCTGGCGGCCAGGGCGGGGGTTCGGCCTTCGATGGAGGACCCGCTGGCGTATCAGGATGTGAATGTGCGGGGGACGATGGTGCTGCTGGAGGCGGCCAGGCAGTTCGAGGTGAAAAAATTCATATTCGCCTCCAGTTCCAGCGTGTATGGCAATAATCAAAAAGTGCCGTTTTCGGAATCGGATTGTGTTGATTTTCCGATTTCCCCCTATGCGGCTACTAAAAAAGCCTGTGAACTGCTCTGTTACACGTACAGCTACCTGTTCGGTATAGACCATACCTGTCTGCGATTTTTTACGGTGTATGGTCCGCGGCAGCGGCCGGATCTGGCGATTCACAAGTTTATGCGGTTGATCGAGGCGGGCCGGCCGATACCCGTATTCGGGGATGGAAGTTCCCGGCGGGATTATACGTATGTTGATGATATTATTCAGGGAGTGCTGGCGGCGATGGACCGGTGTCAGGGGTATCGAATTTATAATCTGGGCCATTCCCAGCCGATTGCATTGGCTGATTTGATTGCCCAGATAGAGGCGGTGCTGGGCAAGAAGGGGAAAATCGACCGGCAGCCGGCTCAGCCGGGTGATGTGGATTGCACGTATGCGGATGTGAGCCGGGCGCGGACGGAGCTGGGATATGAGCCAAAAGTGAGATTGGAAGAGGGGCTGGAAAGATTTGTGGCATGGTTTCGGGTTTAGAAATTGCATTAAAAGATATTTAACCACAGAGCACACAGAGGGACACAGAGAAAAAAGAATAAAAATGATAATGGATTTATTATGAAAGATGATAAGGATTTAACGGAAAAGGTGATTGGTTGTGCCATTGAAGTGCATCGTCATTTGGGACCCGGTTTGCTGGAGTCGGTTTATGAGCGATGTTTGGCATTCGAGTTAGCAGCCGCGAATATTCAGCATGAAACACAAAAAGAAGTGATGGTTAACTATAAAGGAGTTTCATTGGATTTAGGTTACCGGACGGATTTGGTGGTCGAGAACAGACTGATTATCGAACTCAAGGCCGTAGATCAAATTATGCCTGTCCATGAAGCACAGCTTTTAACGTATATGAAATTAGCCGGGATTAGCCTGGGATTGCTGATAAACTTTAATATGAAATGGCTGAAAGATGGCATAAAGAGATTTGTATTTTAAACTCTGTGAATCTCTGTGGTCTCTGTAGTTTAAAAAAGATAGCCACAGAGAAATCAGGATTTAAAAATGGTGGTTTAAGAACCCACCCTACCCGAGAAGAGCACGGCCGACGGGGCCGCGGCACAATGCAAGACTATCGCCTGTTCTCCGAACAGACGCTGCCACCCGCCGTTGATGTTACTACCAAGGTTTTGAAAAATATCAGTTACGAGTGAAAATCTGACAATACGATAAGGGACGGTTTTATGCGGGTATTGATTACGGGCGGGGCGGGATTTATCGGCAGCCATCTGACGGAGCGGCTGCTGAACGAGGGACATTCCGTCATTATCATTGACAATTTTCATACCGGCAGCCGGAACAACATCCGGCACCTGCTGCATCATGACGATCTGGAGATATTCCGGCAGGATGTGACCGATCCGTTTCGGGTGGAGGTGGATTGCATTTACAATCTGGCCTGTCCGGCCTCTCCGATTCATTATCAGCGGTCGCCGGTGAAAACGGTGCTGACCTCGGTGCTGGGCGTGATTCACTGCCTGGACCTGGCGAAGTTGACCAAGGCGCGGGTTTTGCAGGCCTCAACGTCGGAGATATATGGGGATCCGCAGGTGCATCCGCAGAGGGAGGAGTACTGGGGCAATGTCAATACCATCGGGCCGCGGAGCTGCTATGATGAGGGTAAGCGGGTGGCGGAGACGCTGATGTTTGACTATCACCGGGAGAACGGGGTGGATATCCGGGTGGCGCGGATTTTCAATACCTACGGGCCGAGGATGAGTCCGGATGACGGCCGGGTGGTAAGCAATTTTATCCTGCAGGCCCTGCGGGGCGAGCCGATCACGATATTCGGGGACGGCCGCCAGACGCGATCCTTCTGCTATGTCGATGATCTGGTGGAGGGATTGATTCGGCTGATGAATAAAGAGGGAATTACGGGGCCGATGAATTTCGGCAATCCGGATGAGCGGACCATCAAGGAGATCGCCGAGCTGGTGATCCGGCTGACCGGTTCGGCTTCTGAAATCGTGTATAAGCCGCTGCCGAAGGATGACCCGGTGCGCCGCAAGCCGGACATTTCGCTGGCCAAGAAGAACTTGGGCTGGCAGCCGAAGGTAAAGCTGGAGGAGGGGTTGCCGCGGGTGATCGAGTATTTCCGGCCGCTGGCGGAGAGACATACAGCGCCGCGGAAGATGCCAAATTAATTTTTAGGGAAGAGCGGAAAAAACGGAATTATTTTATACGATTTGTTCTGCATTGTAGGGACGTGAATGAGCGGGATGAAGGGCATGCCTGATCTGGCGGGTCATCAGCACAAAATCTCCCACCCCCTGTTTTGGGGATATCTGGGGGTGCTGCTGGCGGCGGGGATTTTGTATGGGGGGACCTGTGCGCCGGGTCTGGTCTGGCAGGACAGCGGGATGATTCAGTACCGGGTCTGGCACAACGATATCGAGGGGGGCCTGGGACTGGCACTATCGCATCCGCTGTTTTATGTATTGGCCATTGGTGCGAAATCTATCCCGCTGGGGGAATTCCCCTGGCGGGTTAACCTGGTGTCGGCCCTGGCGGGGGCGGCGGCAGTGAGCAACCTGTTTTTGCTTTTGTATCTATGGCAGGGTCGAATAGCGGCGGCGCTGGTGGGGGCGGGGAGCCTGGCGTTGTCGCATACGTTCTGGGCCCATGCGGCGATCCCGGAGACGTATAATCTGTATGTCGCCCTGCTGCTGGCGGAGCTGATTTTTCTATGGCTGTATATGCATTCGAAACAGCAACGGTACCTATACGGCCTGGCTTTGTGTAACGGCCTGGCGGTGGCCAACCATATGCTGGGGAGCCTGTCCTTGCTGGTGTATGTGTGCCTGGTTGTGTTTTGGCT
>JAKJEP010000223.1:0-2321 GCA_022705365.1 Planctomycetota bacterium
GCGTCACCGCCATGGAGAGGATGTTCAAAGGTGCGGTATCATTTAACCGGCCCATCGGCGGCTGGAATACATCCAGCGTCACCTATATGTACGAAATGTTCATGCAGGCACCGGCGTTTAATCAGGACATCAGTAGCTGGGATACCACTAGTGTCAGTGATATGAGTAAGATGTTCGACAGCGCTTCTTCTTTTAACCAAAACATTGGAGACTGGAATACCTATAACGTCACTAACATGAGATATATGTTCTACCACGCCGGGTCATTCAACCAGGATCTGTCCGACTGGTGCGTTATACGGATTCATTCAGAACCGAATAATTTTGATGATTATGCTGACAGTTGGACCTTGCCGCGACCAATGTGGGGGACGTGTCCGTGAGGGGGTGCTGGCTGGTTTGAAAGAATAAAAGTAACCACGGATTACACAGGATTGCACGGATTAAAAAGATAGAATTCTGGATTCCTGCTTGCGCAGGAATGACCAACGGACGAGGGAATGGTATATGGGGACGTGATATGAGAGCGGAAGGGAAGAAGATGGTATGCAGAGCATACCCTACCAGTCTTAGCAGACGGCAGAACGACGCGGGCATAAATGGAATATGACGCTCCCGGAGGTCGCTGCGTGGAATGAGCAGCGGGCGGGGCAGGGTATCCGGCGGGAATATTTTTAGTGCCAAGGGATTGAATTGGGGTAGAATGGGCGAATAGATTCGAAATATACAATAGAAATAAGGAGCGATTGATGAGTTTGGTGTCGATGGATGTTTTGCTGCGGGAGGCGCGCGGGCAGGGGTATGCGGTGGGGGCGTTTACGGTGTGGGGATTGGCGTCGATCCAGGCGGTGATTGCCGCAGCGGAAGAATTGAATCAGCCGGTCATATTGCAGAATGGACCGCTGGAGCTGAATTGGGCGGGAGCCCGGCCGCTGGCGCTGCTGATGCGGGACGCCGCCCAACATGCGAAAATACCGGCGGCGGTGCACCTGGACCACGGGAACAACCTGGAACTGGTGAAACGCTGCATGGAGCTGGGCTATACGTCGGTGATGCTGGACGCATCGCATCTGCCCTTTGACCGGAATGTGGCGGCGATGCGGGAAGTGGTACAGGCGGCCCATGCCGGCGGGGTGGCGGTGGAAGGGGAGCTGGGACGGATCGGCGGGGAAGAGGCCGGAATGAATGTGAACGAAGGCGATGCGCACCTGACGGACCCGGAGGAAGCGGCGGAATATGTCAAGCAAACCGGGGTCGATGCGCTGGCGGTCGGGATCGGCACGGTGCACGGATTTTATAAGTCCAGGCCGAATATCCGGCTGGACCTGCTGAAGCGGATTGCGGAAAAGGTATCGATTCCGCTGGTGCTGCACGGCGGGTCCGGGACGCCGGATGAAATTGTGCGGGAGGCGATTTCGCTGGGGATCGCGAAGATCAATATCTGCACGGAGCTGGTCGCCGCGTATAACGATACGATGGTCAGGCAACAAACGGATGAGGACTTCCGGTATCATGTGCCGGGGATATTTACCAAACCCCGAACGGCGGCGGCGGAACTGGTGAAGAAAAAAATCCGGCTATTCGCGGGGTTGTGAAGGGAGAATCTATAGGCAGGACCAACCAATCCATCTTTAACCAGCGCAGGCTAAAGTGACTGTCAGATTAAGTAGTGGCAAGTACAATATAGGAAACCCAGGTTTGATAGGAGAAGCTCACAATGAAACGAATGATTGGATTGAACGTCGCAGCCTTGCTATGTTGGATCGTGATGTTCCTGGCGGGAACTGACGTTTGGCATTTTGCTGGCAGTCCGGATTTTTGGCGGCTTTCTGAGCCTCCGAATCCGGATCTTCGGGCATTCGCGTATGCATTTTATCTCCAGATATTCCTATTGCTTAGTGTAATCGTTATTGGCGCTTGGATCGCTCTTAAGGCGACACGTTCTCTTAAGCGAGCCATCTAACCATTTGTATTTTCAGACAAATTTGCCTGTGGATGCGGTTTGTTAAAAAGGGGAAGACGAGGATGACACCAAAAAGAAACCCCCTTGCCGCTGGGGAGCGGAAGGGGGTTTGCGTTGGTTAGGGGCTGGTCAGGGGGCCGGGTTATTTGGCGTCCAGATAGCCCAGGTTCTGCAACTGCTGATTGAAATCGGCGGGCAGGGCGGCTGGGGAGCCGGGGAGAGTTTCCGCCATATAGTTAATCATATTCCGCACGAGGCGGTCCGCCACGGGGTTGGGGCCCAGGTTGTCGCGGATTTTCAGGGTGTTCAGGGCGAATTTGCCTGCCCCCAGATTATGGACGGTCAGCATCAGGCCGGA
>JAKJEP010000223.1:2331-5994 GCA_022705365.1 Planctomycetota bacterium
CCCATGGTGGTGTTGATGGCACCGGCGGCGATTTCGTCGGGGACGTCGAAGCTGAAGGCCTGCGCTGAGATGATTTCCCGGTAGAACTGATAGTTCATCACGCCGGTGGGCAGGCCCTGGAAGAACGGGTGAACGGTGGTCCAGTCGTCCTTGTGGTAGAGCCAGGTGTCCAGCCCGTGCAGGCTGCCCTTGTTGGCCAGAGGCAGCAGGGCCACCGGATTGTCACCGAGTTTGAAGACGCCGGGATTGAGGAAGATGACCCGGCTGCCGCGGGCGATCTGTCCGGCCAGTTCGGCGAAGGCCGCCTTATCGCCGGCCGGCTGGTTGCCGACCAGGATGACTTTAGGGGCGGTGATTTTCGCGGGGTCGTATTTCTGGGCCGGGATCTGATTGGCGGTAAGCCAGTTCAGCAGACCTTCATCTTCACCCCACAGGGCCACCTCGGTTTTCACCGCCGGCAATGTATCGCGGTTGGTGACAAAGAAGCTGTATTCCTGGCCGTAGGGGGCGCCGCCCTTTTCCAGGGTCGCCAGTATCTTATATTCGCCGGTGGGGCCTTCGATCTTTACCTGCTCGTTGAAGACGCCAAAGGCCAGGGGCGGGAGATTGCCGATCTGGCCCTTTTCAGGGACGGTAAATTCAAAATTCTTCACGAATACCGGCCTGCCGTGCGGGTCAATGACCCGGATCTCCGCCGGATAGGAAACGCCGGTTTTGAGGATGTCTTCGTTGGCCATGACGGCTTCCAACTGCACGGTTTCGCCGCTGTAGAGCTGGATGGGTTCGGCGAACAGGCACCAGCGCAGGGGCGCCCAGCCGTCAATCAGCGCATCCATCGAATTGGGTTTGAGTTCGCGGAAGAGGGTGATGACGCCTTCGCCGCTGTTGCCCTGGTCGGCGGTGCCGGTCATGCTGTGGCCGACGATGTTGGGATTGGCGCGGATGGCGTTGAGGCCGACCAGCCGCAACTGGCCCATTTCGGACAGGGTCAGGTCCAGGTAGCGGTTGGGGGTGCCGAAGGTGTCGGCCATATGCCAGCGGTTCCAGTCATTCATGAACCACTCCAGCCGCTTGGCGTAGCCCTGGGCGTCGAGGGCCTTGTCCTGGCCGGCCTGTTCGTACAATCGCATCATGCGGAAGAGGTTGAGGCCGCTGCCGATGCCGTACTCGGACATGAAGTAGGTACGCTGGGGATTGCCGAGGGTGCGGAGGGTGTTGAGGATATTGAGGGTATGGGGGGCCGGCTGGTAGGGGTGGCGGTCTTCGATCAGGTCCTCCCAGACGAGGCTGCCGGGATTGCTGATCGAACCGGTCGTGGTGAAGGTTTTGTTGTCATCGAACAAGGTGAAGGCGCCGGGCTGGTTATCCTGACCGATGGGCATGGAACCTAGGGACCAGTTGCCAAAGGGATTTTTGCCGCCGGCAATTTCCTTTTCGGTGGTTTTCACGTTCCCGTCTTTATCCGCCTGATTAAACACGAACCGGGAAGGGCTGGTGAGTTCTTTTTCCAGATTATAGACTTTCCCACCAGTGGTAATCTGGATGGCGGTATCCACATCATGGGCCTGGACACAGCAGAAATCGAGGAGATCGCCTTTTTTCAGCGTGAGTTCCTGGTCCATTTTCATCTGGTTGTTGTCCGCCGGCTTGACCAGATCGGATTTGTTTTCGCCGTTGATGAAGAAGCGATAGCTGTCGGGTTTGCCGAAAGCGGCTTCGATTTTATAGGAGCCGTCGGCGGGGACGGTGAAGCGGATGGCCGAGCTGACGCCGTCGCCGCGGCCGGAGTGGGAAGAGACCTTGCCCGGATTCCAGACGTGATAAGGGGAGCTAACGTCCTTGTCGGTCGGGTTGTAGGCGACGGAGGGGACGTCGGGGCTGGATTTGGGTTTCCAGGAACACAGGCCGCTGATGCCGCCGCCCAGATCCTGGCCGTCAAAGCGGCCGCTGTTGAGCATGACGATGCGGGTATCGTCCAGGGAGCGGATGAGCGGGAGCATATTCACGGCATTATCAAAAACAATACCAGCGCCGGTTTCGTTGAGGATGCCCCACATGGTGACGCTGGGATGGTTGCGGAGGCGCAGGATCAGGCCGGACATGGAGGTTTCCATGAGTTCTCTGGCGCCGGGCCAGTTTTCCATGAACCAGCCGGACTGCGGTTCGGTGTAGATCATCATACCCAGCTCATCGCTGAGGTCCGCCTGCTGGCGGCGGGGGGCGTGGCAGAAATAGCGGATGCTGTTGAAGCCCATTTCCTTCATGTGTAAAATTGTTTTGCGGTCGATGTCGGGGTCGTGCGGGATCATGTAGAGGATGGGGACTTCGCCGCCGGTGTGGGAGCAGCGGAGGATGACGCGTTTGCCGTTCAATTTGAAGTAGCCGTCCTCGAAGCGGAAATCGCGGAAGCCGGTGCGGACGGAAAACTCGTCGAGGGAATTGGGGGAATCTTTGGCGACCAGCCGGGCCGTTACGCGATAGAGGTAGGGTTCATTTAACTCCCACAGTTTCCAGTTGGGTACTTTCAAAGTGAGTTCCACCGTGGATTTGCCGGCTGGGAAGGAGCCGGACTGGGCGGCCAGGTCCAGGACCCGGCCCTCGGAGGCGCTGCCGACGGTGCACTGCAGGTCGGCATCGGATTTTTTGCCGGTCATATTATCGACTTCGACCTGGACTTTGAGGATACCGGTTTTATAGTCCGGTTTGGCAAATACATCCGAAACCCGGACCGCCGGGGTAATCATCAGTTCCACCGAATCGAGGATGCCGCCGAAATTCTGCTCGCCCCAGTTGGTGTGAGGAATGGGGCGGTCGCCCTTGGTGCGTTTGGTGGATTTGCCCAGGGTAATACCGTCGATTTCGCGGTCTCCCACCGGATTGAGCACGCGGACGGCCAGGCGGTTGGCGGCGCCGGGTTTGACGGCTTTGGTGATATCGAACTCGAAGGCGGCTTCCTGCACCTTGTGTTCGCCGAGATAGACATCGTTGACCCAGACATCGGCTTTGTAATCCACGCTCCAGAATTTCAAGATGTAGTGGCCCTGGGGATGGGGATTTTTGGGGGCCTGGAAGTCTTTCCAGTACCAGGCGACGCCGTGATATTCCGGAAAGGCGTTTTGATCCTGAATGATGCCGGGAACGGGGACCTGTTTGACCCCGTCGATGGGTTTGAGCCACCACTTCTGGTCCTTGCCCTGATTTTCCGGATCGGTACCCAGCAGCCAGTCCGGACCGTCCAGGGTGAGCACGGTGCTGACGTTCGCGGACGAATCGGCGGCCAGGGCCGGCTGCGGCAGGAAGGCAATTAGCGAAATAAGTAAGAGATAGATCACTGGAAGAGACTGTTTTTTCATGATATTGACTCCTGAAAAAAAACGGATGTGAAACAACAAGCTGCACTCTGATACTTTGCTCACAACAGAACTCCTGTTTTGTAAAAACAGGTGTTATTATCTGCGATCCGGAATAAAATACAAAGGAAAAATTTGACATGATGTCAATACATTCGGATGCGGGGGAATATTTTTTTGCGAATCCGGGCGGCGGTGGTTGGATAGTCAGGGAGCGGGCGGATTTTGGAGGGCGGGCATGATTTCTTCCAGGCGGAGAGCGGGGGGCAAGGGGCCGGTCATGGTCAGTACAAAGGTGGTGGAATTGATTTGA
>JAKJEP010000224.1 GCA_022705365.1 Planctomycetota bacterium
ATTCCGCCTGCAGCACCGCCTCCAGCTTATCCGGCAGCACCCCCAGCAGCTTACAGTTTTTCCCTTGTGCCTTTGCGCCGATATTCTGGATGGTCCTATCGAGCCGTTCCTGTACTAAGTCAGAGACAATAAGGACCCGGGGACCAAAACGCAGCGCCAGCTCCGCGTGCATCCGGCCCATTGCCCCCGCCCCGATCACCACCGCTACTCCGCCCGGTAAAAATCCCAGTTGCGGCTTACGTTCGACATGAGGATTCTCTTTAATAATATGATAGTTCCGCTGCTGCGCTGAAAAAATGCAGCTTATGGGTTCCGCCATCGAAACCGCAAAATACGGCATCCCCTCCTCCGGCAGCGGCAAAAGACACTGCGCCTGCAGCACCTCCTCCTGCACCCGGATATACTGGGCCAGATGCCCGCCTAGCGTATAACCTACCGCACATTTGTGCATCGTTTGCCCCTGATTCTTATACCGTTCCCGATAGAGTATAGGATCGGAATCCACCGCCGGCTGGATGGCAAACCGCTGACCGGCGTGGTACTTCCCCTGCAGGTGCTCTCCTACCTTCACAATAGTAATCGCCCCTTCATCGCCCAGAATAACCGGCCATTTTTTCATATCCCAGCCGTTGATAAACGTATGGTCCGGTCCCTGGTCAATCAGCTTGAGTATGCTCGTGCAGACCCCGGCGGCATCCACCCGCGCCAAAAGCTGATCCGGACCGACATCAGGCACCGGAACTTCCGCCACCTTCAGATTCTCAAATCCCCTCCCGCAGGCTATCACCGCCTGCATGGTGGCTGGGATACCCTGCTCAGCCAGCCGGGCAAAATCATCATATCGGGTCATGGTCTAAACTCCTGTCGAATTATTAAATCGATTGCAATAATTCCTCAAAACTCCCGAAGGTTTTCCGGGATCGAATCACCCCCAGCATCTGCTCATAGGATTGGATATACTGGTAGCGGGCCTGCAGCGGGGCCTTGATATACAGAGACGCAAACAGATTTCCCATCTGGATGGCTTCGGTAAAGTCCATTCGTCCGGTTTTAAATTCTTCGATATTCCGGGCTACGTAGGTAATCACACCGGCCCGAAACGAATCCCCCGCCCCCACCAGGTCGATCACCTCCCCCAGTAGAAACCGGGACCGCACTTTGCCGGCCGCCGAACAGACACCATCCGGCAGACGGTGCTTCTCATACGCCCCATCCTTTACTGTCACGCCAAAAAAACGGCAGCGGCGATCCTCGCCCCAGAACCGCTCCGCCGCAAAATCAAGAAAATGGACAATGGCATCCTCTGCCTTCCCCTCCGCCCTTCGACCGGCCCGCCCCAGGGTGTTCTGAATCATCTGCGCCTCATCCGCGGAGGTAAAAAAGATATCCAACTGCGGCAGCAGCGGCTCCAGCAGCTTGTATTCCGGCACCGCCGCCCCCGACCGGATCAGCTTCTCCGGCTCGCGCGTCAGTGTGTGGCTGTCCGCAATCGTTACGATTCCCCTGTCTTTGCACCACCGCATAAAATCCGCCAGGTTCCTCCCCCCATTGGCGTCCCCCCCGTCAGAAAGCCCCGAATACATATAATACACAATGCGGGGCTTCAGCTTCTCGACCGACTCCCGGTAATCGCCAAAATTGATATCATTATTGGCATTGGGAAAATAGGCAATCCCGCCCCGTTCCTTATTCCCCTTGTCATACACAAAGGTAATCCCGGTCCCCAGCGTCGGATGTATCCGGGTTTGGGACATATCCACCTGATTGGCCGTCATGGCATCATAGAACATCCGCCCGACCGCGTCCAGCCCGCCGAATTCCCCTTTCCCCAGGTTCACCGCCACCGCCGCCTGCAAACCGGCCCGGGCCGCCAGCGGCGCGGTATTCCCCGGCCCCCCGGCGGTAGCCATTCCCTTCGCGATCCAGTCCCGGTACTGCTGCTGGGAATAGCCCGGCATATCTTGTGTCTTACACTTGGCCAGGCCGCCGGGACCGGCCAGCTCTTCCGTAAACGCAAACTCGCTGCTGCGAAAATCCGCCACCGCGGTATTGAAAATCAGAATATCCATACCAGACACCTCATAGTGGATGAAACGCTCCTATTTTTCCAACAAATTAGTCTGGATGATTGTACCGGCGGCAGGATTCACTTTCAAGGTTTTGATTTCATACGGCCCCAGGTTCACCTTTTTACTCTTCCGCACTAGCGGCAACCGCAACACCGTGGACCGTTTTTTCCCCGTCGTTTCATGCAGACGGATCACCATCTGCCGGCCCCGCTCCGACTGCTTCACCGCACTCACCTGCACCGCGGGACTGTCTATCAACACCGCCGGTTTGGGCTTGACGCCGCCGCCCTCCGGAAAAAAGGACAATGCGAATGGTTTTTCATTCCTGGCCTGGGCCTCGAAGCTGACCTCTTCCAGCCGCCGGTTTTTCCGGCCGGCATTAATATAAAACCGAAATACATGCTCTCCCTGGTCCATCCGCGGCACAAAATAATCCTGCGGCGCCCACGGCCGCTCACCCACCGGACCGCAGGAATACGCCGGGGATCGCAGCAGCGTCAGCCGCATTGCCGCCGGCGTAAAGTCAAACGAATACGTGCCTTCATTGATGCAGGTCAACGCAACCTTTTGCTTGCGATCCACCGCCGCCACCCACTTCTGCGCGGCAATCTCGCCGCCGTCGCCAGGGAACTCCTCCACTCCATAGGCAACCTGCCCCAGATACTTCCAGTCGGAACTGGTCAAAGGAATCGCCAGCTTCAGCATCTGGTCTTTCTGCTGCCAGAATACCCGGGTCTCAATCCCCACCTCCGTACCGGCCTTCGGCAGAATATACCGCTGGCACACAAACGAATGCTCATACCCAAACAGCGCCTCGATCACGCTGCGCACCGGCCCGTCTTCCACCACCCGAACGGCACCGATCCTGCCCTGCCCGCCGGCGAACTGCCCCGCCGCCGCCGGGTCCAGCAGCTTGAATCGCCCCGCCGCCTTATTGTAATTCTTGGTATCCATCCCCCAGGAATCCTCGTTGTCCTGCATGACATACAACCCAAAGGCGTTCTTTTGGCAGTAGTGGATTCCCTCCACGCAGAATTTATCCACCCGCCCCGTACGGGCGTTAATTACAATATCCAACTGGTTGGTTTTAAAACGAATGGTTCCCTTCCGCGCCTTCAATACCGGCGGCTTCCTGGCCGGCAGCACCTTCATTCGGCAATCAAACCGGCTCATCTGCCCCGCCTCCAGCTCCGCCGCAAACACCACCCGCTTCCGCCAATCGACTTTGTGCAGACTGCTGGCCTCATGTTCCACCTGCGTCGGCAGCGGCCGGCCATCCTGGTAAACCTGCACATCGGTGAACTGGTTCCAGAACTTCGCATCCGCCAGATTAAACTCGCACTCCACCTGCTGCCGGACCTTACCGGGATGCGGATTATACACCAGGATCGGAATCTCTCCCTCTGTGGCCTGCTTCTGCCCGCTCGACAGCTTCAAAAACGCCTCCACCTTGATCCGCGCAAGAATCGTCAAACCATGCGCTATGGTCTGGAGGCAATCCTGCTCCGCCGGCGGAATCGAACTGCCCGGCAGAATATCGTGAAACTCCACAAACAGCAAATCCTTCAGCGCCTCCTCCAGCTCCGCCTGGGGATATTTCATCAAACCCTGGAATGCCGCCGCCGCAGCCATTTTCTCCGTTAGAAAATATTCATTCTCCAACTGCCGAAACTGCTTCTTCAGCCGCGCCATCGAGGAATAACAACCTGTTGCCCAGCGATTGAGGCTTTTGGCCACCCGCGGCAGAGGTTGCGCACTCCGTTTCAACTCCTGAAAATACGCCTGCGGCGTCGAATGCCGGATGCCCACCTCCGGCCGCTGCTGGATCAACCGGGCAATGTCCCGCAAATCCTTGCGTGAGGCCCACCCCCCAGGGAATCAAAAGATTCGTCGCCCCTTCATGCCCGTCGATCCATCGCTCGATTTTCTCGGTCGCCCTGCCCAGCGGACTGTTATACAGTTCATGGTTGAAACTAAACCGGTGGGCCAGAATCTCACTGCCGTCAAATCCGACCCACACGAAATCCTTCGCCGGCAGCTCGCAATCCCGCTGGTACGGCCGGCCGCACAGGTACGAATCATACCCGGCCCGCGCCATAATCTGCACCAGGCCCCGGCTATGGCCGAACGGATCAAAATTGATCGCCGTCTTCACCTCCACCCCGAATTTTTCTTTAAAGTAGGTCTTCCCCGCCAGAATCTGCCGCACAAACGATTCCCCCGCCGGCATGTTGCAATCCGGCTGCAAATACCAGCCGCCCATGATGTTCCACCGCTTCTGCCGGACCAGTTTCTGGATCTTCCGAAACAGCGGCGGATCATGCTTCTCAATCCATTCATACAATAACGACTCATTGTGATTGAAAACAAATCCGTCAAATTCCTCACAAAACCGCGCCGCCGTCCGGAACGTCGAAATCGTTTCCGCCAGCCCTTCCTGCCACTGCCACAGCCACACCGGATCCAGGTGCGCGTTGCATACCAGAAAAACCTTCTTCGCTGTCATAGACTACGTACCCTTATGAATGTATTGCCTTATTTTTCCCGACACTGCTCATCCGTATATGCAGCTCGGTAGGAATCAAAATCCGTTTCACGCCGGAACTGTACTTGACCATCTGCTCGTGAAGCAGTTTCGCCCCCTCGTACCCCACCTTGGTCGAATTCTGCTCCACACTGGTCAGCTTCACGGGCAAAATTTCACACAAAGGTGAATTGCCGAAACCAATAATAAAAATATCTCTTCCCACCTTCAGGCCCACCTCTTCGGCGGCCAGATATACTTCCCGGGCCATCTGATCGTCCCCTGCCAGAATCGAAAATGGCCTTTCCGGAATACGCTGGAATGCCGTCTTCGCCGCCTGGGTAATCAGTTTCGGATCTTTGGGAAAATTCTGGTACACATCCGCCTCCGTATAGGGAAACGGCAAAGTATAGCGATCCTCCTCGCAATAATTATATTCCCGCATCGCCTCATGCCATCCGCAGTACCAGTTCTGCACTGAGCTGGGCTGCTTCGTATAGCCGAAATAGTAAACCGGGCAGCTATGCTGCTCCAGAAGATGCCGCGTGGCTTTATACGCCCCGCCAAAATGATCCGACATCACGCTGCTGACCGGAACCTCCCCCAGATCCCGATCAATCAGCACCACATAAACGCCCTGCCGGATGGCAACATTCACCGCCTCCACATACGCAGGTAAAATATACGGCATAATCAGCAAGCCCCCCACCTGCGGACCCGGATTGCGGATCGCTTCCACGCTGCTCTGATGACAATTCTGCGCATCCACCTCAATCAAATGGATCTTTTCTTCCGCGGCATATCGATGGATCCCTTCCGACAGCGATAGACAAAAGGCATTGGAGCCGGGCCGGATAAACATAATCGCCGTCCGGATGGCTGACGGAATGGTCTCCGGTTTTTCCAGAATATAACCCCGATTGGGATTATAAAGCAAAACGCCATCCTTCACCAGCGTAGTGAAAGCCTGCCGAACCGTGCGGTAATTCACATGTAACTGATTCGCCAGATAGCTGGCCGACGGCAGGGTATCCCCAGCCTTCATATTCCCTTTTTGTATCATATTTATGATTTCATGGCGAATCTGTTTGTATAAAGGCTGCTGCTTTCCAGTCTTTTTATCCAGCTCAATACTTCGTACCAAATAACTCATAATCGCTTTACCTGTAATGATTTAACCAAAATCCGCTCACCCACTTCCCATCCCCCGGCTTCGTATCCTTCCATACAATCAATATCTTACCTATATACAAAATAAATGCAATAATATAACAGATATTTTTACATTTTTATCACTATTTACCCCCGGAATTACTGCAAAATTCCACAAAAGGCGGTCCCCTTCTGGATACCCCCTTCAGATCATCAGCTTGCTCAGGCCCACGATAATCACCGA
>JAKJEP010000225.1:0-5737 GCA_022705365.1 Planctomycetota bacterium
CCGTTTTTGGATCTCAATATTGACTTTTGACGGTTCCGTCAAAATTTCAAAGTAAAATTTCATAAAAAAACCGATACTGCTATAGCGGATTCGGATTCCTTAGCGGTGGTTCTGGTATTCAATCGGGATGATGCAGACCATTTTAGCCCGGTTGGTGTTCGAGCGGTTGCGAAAGCCGTGCATCTCGCCGGGCATGACCATGACGGCGTCGCCGGGGTGGACGGGGATTTCCTCTTTCGATTCGTTGAGGTAGGCCAGTTCCCCTTCCAGGATGAGGACCTGATGTTCGTAGGGGTGCTGATGGTAGGGGGTATGGCCGGCCGGTTCGAATTCGAAGAGGCGGGTGGAGAAATTGGGGGCGGCGTCATCGGGTCCGAAGATGACCCGGTTGGCGACTTTGTCGGCGCCTTCTTTTTGTACGGGGAGCAGCGGGACATTATTGATTTTCTTTAACAGCATGGGATTAGTTATCTCCATAGAGCCAATGTTCATTGGCCAGGTGGTAGTTGACCAGTTCGTTGTCGTTGAAGTAGAGGCCGATTTCGTATTGGGCGGCTTCGGGGGAATCGCTGCCGTGGATGAGGTTAAAGCCGCGGGAGGCGCCGAAGTCGCCGCGGATGGTTCCCGGTTCGGCTTCATTGCCGAAGGTTTTGCCCATGAGTTTGCGGGCCATGGCGATGACGCCGGGGGCCTGGAGGACCAGGACCAGGACGGGGCCGCTGGTGATGTAGTTGAGGAGGGAGTCGTAGAAGGGTTTGCCTTTGTGGACGGCATAGTGCTGGGCGGCCAGGTCGCGGGTGATGTGCATAAAGCGGGAGGCGATGATCTGGAGGCCTTTTTCCTCGAAACGGGTGATGATGCGGCCGATGAGCTGGCGCTGGACGGCGTCGGGCTTGATGATGATGAGGGTTCTTTCCACGGTTGCTCCTGTAACTTATTTACAAACAAATATTTATGCCACGTCCATACAATATGAAAGATTATAGCCGGGAAAGGGGTATTCGTCAAATGGAATGATTGAAACCGGGGGGGAAAGTTTGTTCCCTTGATAAAAGTTCACCACCAAGAGGAGGGGCGAACGTTGGCAGGCCCAGAACCCACCCTATTGCTAAAGCAGTGCAACCGGTTCTTAGTGAATCATTAATTTAGGCATGATTAGTATTTTAAACGGCTCATTTACAATTGAGGAGAAATTCTGGATTTGCCATAGAAGTACCTCTGCTGCTTTTCTGCCGATGAATTCTGCCCTTATATCGATAGTGGCCGGTTTTGGATGGAGAGGAGCCAAGATGGATTTTTCATTGTCACTGGAAATAATATCTATATCACGCATCGGTTCCATACCCGCTTCTCTGAGTGCGGTATAAAGATAAGAGGTTTGCAGATCGCAAACGGAGAAAAGTGCTGTTGACCGGTTCGTTTTATTTTTTAGTGTATGTATAAAATGATGCATACAATCATCCGCAAAGTTTATATGAAGGCTGGGAGTGGAATTCGTACTGCCGGCCGCCTCAAATATTTTTATCTTAATTCCATTTTCGGCAGCAAGCCACTCAAAGGTACGAACCCGTTTTTGGCAGCCACTATGATTACATACAAAATTCAGAATGGATATTTCCTTATGTCCTTTATTTGTTAAATAATCAAAAGCAATGCGGCCAATCTCCTCATCGTCATGATTAATCGTTGGCAGATTCCTGATATTCTGAAGATTTGGTAAAATACAGATACAAGGGTGGTTTTCGATCTCACCCAATAATTCCGCATCAATACCCGCTCCCATAATGATAATTCCGTCTGTTTGCGAAAAGATGCGGCATCCACAAATAGAAGATTTATTCCCTTTTGGGAAAGAGCTTTTTCGACACCATGAAGCACGTCCAGTAGAACCGAATGATAGGGTATCGTTTGGGGAGTGAAGCCTGCTGTTACAAAACTAATATTTTTGATCTTGTTGCAAGGGTGCAATGGATCGCTGTTTTTGCAGGTATAGCCAAGGGACCGCGCAATTTTTTTGACACGAGCACAGGTATCTTTGGCGCTGCCGCTTTTGCCATTCATGATACGTGAGACGGTGGCTACGGATACGCCAGCGCTTTCCGCGATGTCTGTAATGCTGACTTTTTGGGCAGACATTTTTATTATCACCTCAATCTTTTTTATGAAATCGTTTATATTCGACCAGTTTGCAAATTGTAAATTAAGTGAAAATAAATTGCAAGGAAAAAGGTAAAATAGGGTGAATATATGTAATTTGTTACTATGTTATTGGCAAAACGGAGGTATCCGTTTTCTACCTGGATTTACGTAATATTTTGATATATAAGAATATATGATCTCTATAATCCTTGAATTAACGTGGTACTCTACTCGTGTTTCAGCTTTGTTCCTGTTTTAGTTGCGGCGTTCTAAAATATCATACGGTATAAAAAATGTAATAAATTGAAAATTAAGGGTTTATATCTATAAATATTAAATATGTACCGGTTTAACTCTGCGAATTTTTTATTCGTTAAAATGTATTAAATTTATACGTAAATTAAAAAAACATAAATATCGGTAAAAAAAGTATTTAAAAATATATATGAGTTATAATAGCCTATATATTTACGTAAATTTTAATAAAATATTATGTTAATACCCATATTAATTTTGCAAATACATTAATATCTGATACAATAAAAGCGATAATCTTACCAAGAAAACAGAAGGAAGATTCGGAAAAATGCACATCGTTATCAACATGAAAGATTGGAAACTCTGGGATTGAAAGGAGGTGATATCATAGAAGAATTTTATCTATTTTTTATGTGAGCGTTCAGGTTTATGTGTTTTGTTTTATGGTTTTTTTATAAGCGAATTGACTAAGCCGAGAAAGACGCTTAGATCAATCGGAGGAAACTAAGATGGAAGAGAAAGTAAAGATGAAAAAGGGATTCCTGCTGATGGCGATGTTTGGCGTATTACTGTGCGGAATGGCCTCGGCGGCTACCTGGGAATTGAACAAAGAAATGAATGCCTCGATAGGCGACAATGGTATCTGGTCCTATGGATACGCAGCATGGGATCCCAATGATCCCAACATAGTTACCTATCAGGGATTGCTGGAAAATTGGGGCCCATCAGATGGAACAAACAACATATGGGTAAAGGATGTGGATGGTGCGGTTCCACACATTTTTTGTGGCCCCACTCCTGCTGGAGTGCCCGCCGGATTCCATGGCATGAATGGCGGTACGAAGACCACAGGCGATGATGCCGGAGGTGATGTCCCGGTCGTAATTCGCTGGACGGCTCCTGACACTATCGCTGCTGCTACTGATATGTCGATTACCGGATGGTTTCAACCCGTCAGCTCTGGGGCAGTAGAGGTTATTATCGTGAAAAGCGCGGCAGGGGATCCCAGCCAACAAACTTATCTACTGCATGAAACGGATATCAATAATGCGGAAGGCGTAAATTTTTCGCTTGCCTGTACGGTTGCCGCAGGTGACACCATTGATTTTATGCTTGGGGCGGTAGGGAGCAGAGATAATGACTGGACGACTATTAAGATTGTCATCACCGATACGCCCAAAGATCCAGATGTTTCCCCCTGGATTCTGAATACCGACATGGATACGTCTGTCAATACTAATGGTATCTGGTCCTATGGGTACGGCGATCCGAATATGACCGCCTATGCAGGCCTGGTCGATGATGCCCATGTTATATGGGCAGGTACCACACGATTTATCTGGTGGGAGCAATTCTCTAACTCAGTACAAATTTCGATGGGTCCCACCACGGATGGAGTTCACGTACCCGTGGGTATGCATAATCTGAATCCCGGTAAGGATGGTATCCCCGCCATCATCCGCTGGACGGCTCCTGCTACGATCGCGGCACCTACTAATATGATCATCGATGCATTCTTTCAGCCAGTCAGTGGCGGCACCGTAGATGTAAAAGTCGTAAAAAGTAATGCAGGGGATGCTGGTCAGCAGACCATTCTAGGTCAGGAATTTAATGTTATCAATGGAATTCCCTTTTCGCTTTTAATGGATTGTACCGTTACCGCAGGTGACATCATTGATTTTATGGTTGGTCCGGCTGGACCGTCCTCTCAAGACTGGACTGCTACTTCTATTAGCATTTCAGAAGGCATTCTAACCTGCGTGACTCACCTTCCGATGGACTTTAACGAAGATTGCTATGTGGGTATGGAAGATTTCGCTATCTTCGCCCAAAGCTGGTTGGACTGCAATGACCAGAGCAATCCGAATTGTGAATATGAATAACCCGATTTTTATCAAAAGATCCGGCCCGGCTGAGCATTTGACCGGGCCGGATTATTTATAACGGGAATCGGGAGTTGGCGAAAAAACAAGGTGTTACCGCAAACAAGGGGGTATTATGAGTCGGAATAGCCAGTTTGGGAAAATGGGAAGAAACAAAGGTTGATTCAGGTTAGAAATTTTGGTATTTTCAAATTGTATGTGTAAAATATGATCTTAAAATGATCTTATGCGATGCGTGATGAATGTACCTCGTTTGTAATCCAGCAGGAGATTAGGTATGAGCAAAGAACAAGTGGGTCTAAGCCGGCGGGGATTTCTTAAGACGGCGGTGCAGGCGGGTGTCTGTCTGGCGGTGCCGCAAATCATCCCGGGCACGGCGCTGGGTAAGAGCGGCCGTGCGGCAGCCGGCGAACGGATCACGCTGGGGGCCATCGGGATCGGCAATCGCGGGCGGTATGTGCTGGGGTGCTTCCTGCAGCAGACGGATTTGCAGTGTGTGGCCGTCTGCGATGTGCGGACGGACAATCGCCAGCGGGCCAAGGAGATGGTCGATGCGTATTATGGCAATAGCGACTGTGTGACCTATGCGGACATGCGGGAGCTGCTGGCCCGCGAGGATATTGATGCGGTGCTGATTGCGACGGGGCCGAACTGGCACGCGACGGCTGCTACGATGGCGGCCAAGGCGGGCAAAGATGTTTACTGCGAGAAGCCCTGCACGAAGAATATAGCCCAGAGCCTGGCGCTGGCGGAGGTTTTTCGCCGGACGGGCCGGGTGTTCCAGGCGGGCACGCAGCGCCGCAGCCTGCCCAACTTCGCCCATGCGATCGAGCTGGCCCGGACCGGTAAGTTGGGTCCGCTGCACACGCTGCACGCCCATCCCGGCGGTTTGGGGTGCGAGATGAGCGGCTGGTTCCCGGCGGAACCGGAACCTCCCCAGGAGCAGGTGAACTGGGATATGTACCTGGGGCCGGCCGCCTGGCGGCCTTACAATGGTGCGCTGATGAACGCCTTTCAATTTGAAAAAGGCGGCGGGATGGTGGGCGGCGGGTGCCTGGAATGGGGCTCGCATTGCGTGGATCTGTGCCAGTGGGCCAATAATGCGGATGACACAGCGCCGGTGGAGTATGAACCGGTGAACGGTCAGTTACATGCCCGCTACGCCAACGGGGTAAAGCTGGTGATGCGGAACGACGGCTGGCTGCCGCTGGGTTCGTGCCCGGTGCGATTCGAGGGGGAAACGGGCTGGATCGAGACCGGCGACGATGCGGAGTCGGCGGCAAGTAGTCCGTCTCTGCTGATGCTCAGGGGCAAGAAGATACCGGGGTACCCGGCTGATTTTCACGTGCGTAATTTTCTGGATTGTATCAAGACGCGGGGCCTGACCCGGTCCAATGCGGAGGTGGCCTGCTGGGCGCATATTGCCTGCCATGCGGCCAACATTGCGTTGTACCTCA
>JAKJEP010000225.1:5747-5986 GCA_022705365.1 Planctomycetota bacterium
AGTATGACCCGAAGAAGAACGAATTCATCGGCGATGAACAGGCCAATCGGCTGCGTTCGGAGGCGTTGCGGGAACCGTGGCGGATTTAATGTTTGATTATTCCAAGAAACCACCTCAAATGACGAGGACTATTATGAAACTCAACAAAGTATATCTTTCCTGGTGTATTATATTCATCATCGTTAGTGTGTTGGCCGGGGCAGTTGTCCAGGGGCAGCCGGCGGGGGAAGTGAAACAGA
>JAKJEP010000226.1 GCA_022705365.1 Planctomycetota bacterium
ATAGTATAGTGAACACAGCCGCCATAACCTTCAACTACGGCTGGGACACAATCCCAGAAAAAATACAATGTACACATTGCAAAACAGATAATGATTCCAAAACTATTTTGTGTCAAAAATGCAATGAAGAACTTCTTTCTGAATATGAATGCATTAACATTAATTGTAAGACTAAAATTTTTAGAATGTTTCTTCCTAATGGCCAGGATGCCCCAGGTAAACTGTTAGATATGTGCCGTTCTCTGCATGCGGAAGAAAACGCTATTATAGGGCTTGCGGGTATTAGTAAACCCGTAAACGGAGAAAATAAAAAATTAGTTCTTTACACCACAACATTTCCATGTAACCTTTGTGCTAATAAAATTGTCGCCGCTGGAATAAAAACTGTAGTTTATGCTGAACCTTATCCGATGAAACAAGCAGAAGAAATACTTAGGGCCGGTGGCGTGAAAGTAGAAAAATTTATGGGAGTTAAAAGTACCGCCTATTTCCGGCTTTATGCGTAAGGAGATGGTAAAAATGGATAATAGCACAACCTCAAATGACAATAAAAAACAAGAAATTCAACTAAAATCCGCTATTGACAATTCTCAAAAGGAAAATAAGTCGTTATTTAACACTAAGGTCCAAAATATGCCAAATCCTGTAAGAGGCCTTCCTTTCACTCTCCATCCAGTCCGGAGATAAAGGTAAATTTAAGACATAATAGCCGTCTTTTTTACCCGGTATGCCCCACAATCGCAATTTTGTACTCATCCGCCAGCTTCAGCGTCTCCGGCATATCCAGAATCAGGGTCTTGCCCGCCTCCACCACCACGCAGCCGGCCTTGTTCTTCTTCAAATTCTCGATGGTCGCTACCCCCACCGTCGGCACATCGAACCGCATATCCTGATTCGGCTTGGCCGTCTTAATCAGCGTCCAGCCGCCCGCCCGGCACAGATACCCCGCCCGCTCGATCATTCGGTCGGTCCCCTCAATCGCTTCCACCGCGATCACCTCCCGCTCCTTCACCGCAATCGCCTGCCCGATGGCCACCCCCCCGCCATGTGGGTCTCAGTCATGCCCTGTCACCGCAAGCTTGCGGATTATCCAAAAAGGCTCTGGCTCCCCAATGACAAGAGTTCGAAGAGCTTTTGACGCTGGTTTCATATTTGGCTTTAAAAACTTCTGGCAAGTGGAATAATTTTATTTCCAATTTGACACCACCTGGGGATTCTGCTAAGATCGCCTTGCAGTTGGTTTAACGGCTAAAAAAGGTTTAACCCTGCAATTTACAGGAGTTTACGTGAATACGGTAGCAGTGATTCCTGCTCGATTCGCCTCGTCTCGCTTTCCAGGAAAACCTCTCGCTAAAGATACCGGCAAATACCTCATTCAGCATGTGTATGAACGGGTTTGCCAGGCCTCTTCGCTGGATGGGGTGCTGGTGGCCACCGACGATGAGCGGATCGGCAAGGCCTGCGATGAATTCGGCGGCCGCTGGTGCATGACCCGGACCGACCATCCCAGCGGGACCGACCGCATCGCCGAAGCCGTCGCCCGACTGGACGCCGATATCATCGTCAACGTCCAGGGCGACGAACCGGAAATCGCGCCCGGCCATATCGATCGTCTGGTCGAGCTGATCCGCGGCGACCGCCAGGCGGATATGGCCACCCTGTCCGCCGTTTTTGCCGCCGGGGAAGATGTAAATAACCCCAACGTGGTCAAGGTAGTGGTGGATCATCTCAGCCATGCCCTCTATTTTTCCCGCTGGCCGATCCCCTACAACCGCGATTCCCAGCCGCAATCGGAGATTATCTATCGCAAACACCTGGGGCTGTATGCCTATCGCCGGGAGGCCCTTCTCCAGCTCAGCCGGCTGACCCCCACCCCGCTGGAAAAAGCCGAAAAACTCGAACAGCTTCGCGCTCTCGAAAACGGCATGGTCATCGCCGTCGCCGAGGTCCACCACACCGCCGTCGGCATCGATACCCCCCAGCAATATGAGGAATTTGTCAAACGGTATAAAATGCGATGAACAGCAAAATGAAAATAAAAGGAATGAGAGTGTACTTTGAGTGAAGATTTAGTAAGCAGTATCAGCAACGTTTCCGATGACACGGAATTTTATACCCCGCTGCCCAAAGGCTACATCAAGGGCCGGTGCAAGTATGTCGTCATCACCGGCACCGTCATGAGCGGGCTGGGCAAGGGGATTTTCTCCTCCAGCCTGGCCAAACTCCTCCAGGACAAAGGACTCAATGTCGCCCCCATCAAGCTGGAAGGATACCTCAATATCGATTCGGGAACCCTGAATCCCTTCCGCCACGGCGAAGTGTTCGTGCTCGACGACGGCATGGAATGCGATATGGACCTGGGCACCTACGAACGCATGCTCGGCAAAAACCTTAGCCGGGACAACTTCACCACCAGCGGCCAGATCTTCACCCGCGTCCTCGAAAAAGAACGGCACGGCGACTACCTCGGCCGCGATGTCCAGATGATTCCCCACGTCACCGGCGAAGTCAAACTCCGCCTGCGGGAACTGGCCGTGCAAAGTGAACGAAATCAAAGACGCCATCAAAGCTGTTTCTGCCGACAAAGACGTGGTGATTGTCGAAATCGGCGGCACCGTCGGCGACGTCGAAAACGCCTATTTCCTCGAAGCCATGCGCGAACTGGCCTACGAAGAAGGCCCCAATTCCGTCTGCTTTGTCGCCCTCACCTACGTCCTCGAACCCAAAACCCTCGGCGAACAAAAATCCAAGGCCGCCCAGCTCGGCATCAAACGCCTGATGGAACTGGGCATCCAGCCCCACATCATCGCCTGCCGCGCCGACAATCCCGTCTCCGAAAAAGTACGCCAGAAAATCGCCCAATATACCAACGTCCCCATGGAGCGGGTCTTCAGCATGCACGATTGCGAAAGCATCTATGTCATTCCCGGCATGCTCCGGGAGGCGGGACTGGATTTCGAGGTCATCCGCCTGCTGGAACTGGACCGCCGCGTGGACCTCATGCACGAACGCAAGGCCTGGCTCGAATGGTGCGATTTCGTGGACCGCATCAAAATCGTCCGCCACGAAGTCAAAATCGGCATCACCGGCAAATACACCTCCTTGCGCGATAGCTACGCCAGCATCATCCACGCCCTCGAACACAGCGGCGTCCACCTGGCCACCCAGGTCCACATCGAATGGATCGACACCAGCACCGTGACCGATGCCAATGTCGCCGAAAAACTCGCCGGCCTCCACGGCATTATCGTTCCCGGCGGATTCGGCGTCCGCGGCACCAACGGCAAAATGGCCTGCATCCGCTACGCCCGCGAAAACCGCCTGCCCTTCCTGGGCATCTGTTTCGGCTTCCAGTTGGCGGTCATCGAATTCGCCCGCCATGTCTGCTCCCTGCCCCACGCCAACAGCAGTGAACTCGATCCCCAATCCAAAACCACGGTCATCGACATCCTGCCCGAACAGAAAAAAATCGAAGGTCTCGGCGGCAATATGCGGCTGGGCGGCAAGGATGTCATCCTCACCGAAAACACCATCACCTGGCGGCTGTTCGGCCAAAAATCCTCCGTCCGCATGCGCTTCCGCCATCGCTTCGAAGTCGTCCCGGAATTCATCGAAGTCCTTACCCGCCACGGCCTGGTCTTTTCCGGCAAGGCCCCCGATCATCCCATCATGCAGGTCCTGGAATTGCCGGATCATCCGTATTTCCTCGGCACCCAGGCCCACCCCTGCCTGACCAGCAAACCCCTGCGGCCCCAGCCCCTGTTCCTCGGCCTGGTCGCCGCCGCTCGAAAATTCGCGTATCCGGCCCAGGATATACCCAACGCGGTTTCCGCCGCCGAAATCATCCTCAAACAAACCAGCCCTTCGGACAACGCGGCTGATGGAGAAAAATTATGTCAAACCCGGAAAAAAATCAAGGCAAGATCATAACCGACGAAGATTGGAAAACCCAGGCCCAGCGGGAAAAGGAAAAACTCCAGCAGAAGGAAAAATCCCAGACCCCCCGCCGCCCCGCGGGAACCATGCCCCCCGCCAATTTCATGACCCTGGTCAATTCGATCATGATCCAGGTCCTCTACTGCCTCGGCCAGATCGAAGACCCCAATGGCGGTGTCCCTCCCGTCAATCTCGACCTGGCCAAACATCATATCGATATGCTCCAGGTCATCGAGGATAAAACCAAGGGCAATCTGTCCGAGGAGGAAACCAAGGCCCTGGCCATGGCCCTGCACGAAGTCCGCCTCCAATTCGTCCAGGCCGCCCAAATCGCATAAAAACTCAAGGCGGCTGTACCCATTGTGCCTGGTGCATTTTTCCGAAACCAACTTTGAATTTTTATTTGTCATTTTGCTTTTTAATTTTTGATATTTGATTTTGTAAGGAGCCTTCCGTGCCGGCCATCAGAAAACGTCATCTCGGTCTTTTACTAAGTATCTGCCTTTCTCTCTCCCTGGCCGGCTGCGGGTCCGGTGCCTATGTGATTGAACCGATCCCTTCCCGCCAGGGCCTCTCGGAAACCCAGGTCAAGGCCGACCCCGGCTGGTTCATTTCCGATAAGGTGGCCATTATCGATGTCGATGGCATCATCATGAACGAACAGCAGTCCGGACTCTTCCGCGTCGGCGAAAACCCCGTCAGCCTCTTCGCCGAAAAACTCGACAAGGCCAAAACCGATAAACACGTCAAGGCCGTCATCCTCCGCCTCAATACCCCCGGCGGTACCGTCGCCGCCAGCGACATCATGTACCATTACCTCCTCGAGTTCAAACAGGAAACCCAAAAGCCGGTCCTGGCCTATATGATGGACGTCGCCGCCAGCGGCGGCTATTACCTCGCCTGCGCCTGCGACGGCATCATGGCCCAGCCCTCCACCGTCACCGGCAGCATCGGCACCATCCTCCAAACCGTCAGCTTCGAGGGCACCATGCAGAAAATCGGCGTCAAGGCCGACGCCATCAAAAGCGGTAAAATGAAGGATATGGGTTCCCCCCTCCATGACCTGCAAACCGAGGAACGCCAGCTTTTGCAAAACATCATCAACCAGTATTACGAAAATTTCCTGGCTGTCGTCCTGGCCGGCCGCAAAAATCTCGACCGCGAAAAACTCCTCCCCCTGGCTGACGGCCGCGTTTATACCGGCGGCCAGGCCCTCGAGGCCGGCCTCATCGACCGCCTCGGCTATCCCACCGACGCCATCGCCTGGGCCAAACAAATGGCCCATCTCGGCAAGGCCAAAATCGTCACCTACCACCGCCCCTACGGCTACAAACCCAACTTCTACGCCTCCGCCGGCGAAAACCTCAATCCCCAGTCTCTCATCAACATCGAGCTGCCTCGCTGGCTCCGCTGCGAAGGCGCCCAGTTCCTCTACCTCTGGCAGCCGGAAACAAACTGAGGATCAGAATAGACGGCGATATACCTCCACTGTCTGCCGGGCCAGATGGTCCCAGCTCAGCTCTTCCGCCGCCTGCCGGGCCGCTTTCCCCAGTTTTTGCCGCAATGCGTCTTCACGAATCAGCCGGTCTAGCTGCGATACCAGATCCCGATGATCTCGCCGCAACAGCAATCCCGTCTGTTCCGCCCGAATCACTTCCGGAATTCCGCCCACCGGCGCAGCCACAATCGCCAATCCCGCATGCATCGCCTCAATCACCGTCAGCGGCATCCCCTCGCTGAACGATGCATTCACAAAAAGATCCGCCGCCCGGTAATACCCGGCCATCTGCTGGTGCGGCACCTGGCCGGCCCTGCACAGCCACGGCGCCGGCTGAAATCCCGTTCCCGGTATTGCCAGCAGCCGGAGGGAGGGATAACGCCGGGCTAGTTCCTCCAGCGCCGCTGCCACCTGCCGGGCACCCTTGACCTTATCCTCCCCCCGCCCCACAAACAGCACCACCAGCTCCTCCGGGCCAAACCCCAGCTTCTGCCGGATTTCCCTCCGGCTCTCCCC
>JAKJEP010000227.1 GCA_022705365.1 Planctomycetota bacterium
CATCCGCCAGCATCGCAAAAAATATCATCCAGGCCGACGCCGCAAAAAACGTCAACTCCGGCTTCTGCCACCACAAGGCATCCGCATTGTTCATCCCCCGCGCCGCAAAATGTATTGAGGCAAATCCGCACACCGCGTTCATCAAAGTCACCAGCGAGGGCAGCACCGCAATTCGACGCAGCCGGCGTCTGTGTTTTCGCTCTTTTTTATCAACTTTTATGCTGTTTTTATCCATTTTTTTCGTCTTTTACTACACTTTTGCTATGTTTTATTACAGTTTTAACATGGTCACTTATAACGCACCAAAACCGTTTGACCGGCTCTAACTGTATCTCCTGCCTTGACTTGTATGCTGGCACGGGAATCAACCGGGAAAAACAGCTCCGTCCGCGACCCGAATTTGATCATCCCGAACCGCTCCCCCGCCTCCAGCTTACTGCCTGTCCGACAAGCACATACAATCCGCCGGGCGATCGCCCCGGTAATCTGTTTTACCATCACTTTCCCCGCCGGATGTCCTAAACACAGCATTCCCAACGTGTTAGATTGATTCTGCTCCGACGCCGCCTCCGCCCGCATCGCATTCAAACACTTCCCCTCCCTCTCCTGTATATACTCCACCTGCCCCTCACATGGCGCTCTGTTAATATGGACGTCCAATACACTTAGGAAAATCCCAATCCGCCGCGCCCGACCCTTGATATACTCCGTCTCCTCCATCTCAATAATATCCGTGATCTTCCCATCCGCCGGCGCCAGCAGAATATTCTTCTCCTGCAGCACATGCCGCGGCGGGTCCCGGAAGAAAGCACATACAAATATAATTAACACAAACGCAAGCAGTTGCGGCCAGGGCCGCCAACCGGGCAGCAGCACATAAAAAACCACCGCCAAAAGAATAAAAATCATCGGGAATAAAACCAATTCCCGCAGACCATAACGAGTCAAGGGTATATTCATCGTGAAAGTTTTCCTAAGTTTATTTCACATTACCACTTCCATTTCCGTATTATCCCGGTATATTGTTGTCCAATCAAGTATTCTCTTGCATATACTCGTTTTTTACTTTTATGCAGAGAATGGCGGCCAACAGCCGATAACTAATGAATGTGTATGGTTTTGTTAAGGTAAAGGAAAAATAAGCATGTTTAGTACGATCTCTGATGTATTGGCGCGGGAAATTCTTGACAGTCGCGGCAATCCGACGGTGGAAGTGGATGTGGTTTTGGATGATGGTTCTTTCGGGCGAGCGGCGGTTCCCTCCGGGGCCAGCACGGGTGTTCATGAGGCGGTCGAGCTGCGGGATGGCGACCCCAAACGCTATCTGGGCAAAGGAGTTACCAAAGCGGTACGCAATGTCAACCGCACGATTGCCCCAGCCGTTCTGGGCCTGGATGCCCGCGACCAGGAGGGGATTGATAACCTGATGATCGAAATGGATGGCACTGCCAATAAATCCAAGCTGGGCGCCAACGCCATCCTGGGTGTTTCCCTGGCCGTCGCCAAGGCAGCCGCCGACCACTGCAACCTGCCCCTCTACCGCTACCTGGGCGGCAGCAACGCCTCCATCCTGCCGGTACCCATGATGAATATCCTCAACGGTGGCAAACATGCCGATAACAACGTGGATTTCCAGGAGTTTATGATTATGCCGGTTGGGGCAAAAAACTTTGCCGAAGCCCTGCGGATGGGTGCGGAAACCTTCCACTCCCTCAAGAAGGTGCTGGCGAAAAAAGGCTACAATACCGCGGTGGGGGATGAAGGCGGTTTTGCCCCAAATCTAAAGAGCAACGAAGAGGCTCTGGAGGTCATCATTGAGGCGATCAAGGCGGCTGGCTACAAGGCCGGCAAGCAGATTTGCATCGCCCTAGACCCGGCCAGTTCGGAAATGTACGACAAGGCCAAAAACGGCTACTTTTTCTTCAAATCCGCCCCCAAAAAGAAAGTCTCCAGCGAGGAAATGGTCAAGTATTGGGCCAACTGGAGCAAAAAGTATCCGATCGTCAGCATTGAAGACGGGCTGGCTGAAGATGACTGGGCCGGCTGGAAGAAACTCACCGCAACGATTGGTGATAAAGTGCAATTGGTAGGCGACGATCTCTTTGTAACCAATACCAAACGGCTGGAAAAGGGCATTCAGGAAAATTCCGCCAATTCGATTCTCATTAAACTCAATCAGATCGGGACCTTGACCGAAACCTTCGCGGCGATTCGCATGGCTCAGCGCAACGGCTGGACGGCGGTGGTCAGTCATCGCAGCGGCGAGACCGAAGATTCTACCATAGCCGACGTGGCCGTGGCCAGCGGTGCCGGCCAGATCAAGACCGGTTCCCTGTGCCGGACCGATCGCATCTGCAAGTATAACCAGTTGCTGCGGATCGAAGAAGATCTCGGCAAACAGGCCGTCTATGGCGCGGCCATCTGGAAACGATAAGAAGTTGGAATTTTTTTCTCTATGGCGAATGATTCATACCAAACCAGGCGCTTGAGTAGAATGGACCATATGGTCCGCTTTCTCTGCTTTCTGGTTTTGTCCACCGTGGGCATGGGCGCTATCGGCATATCCCTGCTGGCCGAACCGCTGGTCAGCTATTATGCCGATAGCAGAATCATCGATGCCCAGCGGCGCCGGGTCGAAATGTGCCGTCAGATTCAGGACCAGCAGCAGGCCCTGCTGGACAACGCGGATAATCCCTATGTCATCGAGCGGCTCGCCATTGATAAACTCAATTATGTTCCAGCGACCGCAGCGGCTGCCCAGGCCGTTCCCCTGCCGGGTCCCTGTCCGAAGCTGGAGGCGGCTCTTTCCGAAATGGACCAGATGGAACAGTCCTGGGAACCCGGGCTGTACGAAAAAATGGCCCAGCGGCTTTGCGAAAAACCGGCTACCAAATCCGCCCTCATGCTCCTGGGGTCCTCGCTGGTAGTCATTAGTCTGGGATTTTTCTACCGACAAAGCAGCGAACCGTGAGTACGTTGGAAAATAGCACCTTCTGGGATTTCCCCCTGGCGCTGTGTGAAGAAGACCTTTCCGGGGTCCAACAGTATCTGGCGGCTTTGCAGGCGCGAGGCATTACGGATTTCCGGGCTTATTTTGCTACCCATCCGCAGGCGCTGAGAGCCTGCATCGGAAAAATGAAAACGGTTTCCGCCAACCGGAGATTTTTGTCCCTGGTCGGGATCGATACGGTGGGGGAGTTCCAGGACCATATCGATATTTTTTTCCCGCCCGATACCTATCCTCTGTTCCAGGAAGTGCTTGCCTGCCTGGCCGAAGGCCGGACGGAATATGAAAGCGAATGGATGTTTCGCAATCGCCAGGGGCAGGTGAAACATGTGGTTTTCCGCATGGTGCTTGCCCCCGGTTATGAAGTATCTTTTGCGAAGGCCTACCTTTCGCTGCTGGACATCACCGAACGGAAAAATGCCGAAGAAGCCCTGCGGCAGTCGGAATTGCAGTATCGCAGCACGATTGACTCGATTCACGATTATATCCATGTGGTGGATGCCGACTGCCGTCTGCTTCTGGTCAATCAATCTTTGGGGGATTGGCTGAAAAAAAATCGGAAGGGCTACCCGATCCTCGGCCGGACGGTATTCGAGGTGTTTCCTTTTCTGCCGCAAACCGTGCGGAGCGAATATGAACAGGTGTTCCGGACGGGACAAATCCTAGTTACGGAAGAATGCAACGAGGTGTACGGAAATATCATCCATTGCGAAACCCGCAAGATCCCGGTTCGCAGGGACGGAACGGTTTCCCGCGTCATAACGATTATCCGGGACTTTACCCAGCGCAAGGAAATGGAACAAAAACTGCATACCTCCCTGGCGGAAAAAGAAATCCTGCTGCGGGAATTGCATCACCGGGTAAAAAATCATCTGGAAATGATCGGCAACCTCCTGCGCTTGCCGGAGGAATATTCCCGGCAGGCCGATCCGGCCCGGATTCTGGCGGACTGCCGGCAGCGGGTAAAAACCGTGGCCATGATTCACGACCGGCTGTATCAGGCCCGCGACCTGGATGAGGTGGAACTGTCCGCCTTTCTCCGCGAACTGGCCGGCGATATTTTTCAATCGTTCCCTGCCTCTCTCGGTCAAATCCGGTTACAATTCCAGTTGCATCCGGTTTCAGTTCCCGTCGATCAGGCCATTTGTTGCGGGATAATTCTGAACGAACTGCTGTCGAATACCCTCCAGCATGCCTTTCCGGAACAGCGTTCCGGTGAAATCCAGATTCACCTCAGCCAAAAACAAGGTCTGATTACGATGGTCCTGGCGGATGATGGCGTGGGGATCCCCAAAGGATTTTATCTGAAAAGTCTAAAATCCTTCGGCTTGAATCTGGTCCTCTCCCTGGCCCACCAACTGGCGGCGGAAATCAAACTGGATGCCAGCCGGGGCACGGCATTCACCCTGCAGTTTTCCCCCCGGAAAATTGCCGAAGCGGCTTCCTCCCCGGAATAAATACAAATTCCTTGTCAGAAGATGAGATGGATTTCCTTTTACGAAAGGCTCAACAATGAACAAACGGTTAAATCAATGGTTTGTGGCGCTGCTGGCCGGTCTGTGGGCAGGGGCAGGCATTTGGGGAGAGCCGAGGGTGGGGGCGACGGAAGTGCCGGGCTCGGCGTATATTGATTTGAACGCCCTGTCAGACTTGGGCTATCCGGGCGCCGTGTGCTATCTGGCCAGTGCCGGCCAGTTGGTCAACTATTACGACTCCTCTACCGGAGTTGCCGACATACTGGTCTGCAGCGGCTTTTGTTCGGAATATGCCTGGACCTCCACGGGGGGAGGCAATCACACGCTGGACCCGCATCGGTATATCTACAACTGGAAACGAAAGATTTACGGCGGCCAGTCGCTGGATTTGTATCGCTTAATGGGGCTGGTGTATCACCTCGGGTATCTGCATGGGGGGGCAGGAGGGTTGAGTACACAAGCGAGCGCCAAAGAAATAACTGTTTTTGCCAACGAAGAGGAAGCGATCGCCAAGCTGAAGGAAGTAATTGCCGCTGGGACTCCGGTACAGGTACATCTGGATTTTGCGTATGTAGCAGCAGAAGCCAGTGTGTATTATCCTTTCTGGCAGAATTGCGATTCGCCCAGCAGCCATTTTGTGGTGATTCACGGCTATGACGCCGGCTATGTATATTATACCGATAACAATCCTGCCGGCAGCGTGGATGTGGATGGGGATAGTATTCTCGATGGAATTGGTGTGCCGCTGAGCTGGCAGGCGTTTCTGGACGGCTGGTATCAGGGCGGCCTGATCAACACGGATAAAAGGCTTCAGGCCGGTCCCTATTATATGTTTTATCTGGCGGAACCGCCCGCCCCCGCCTCCCCACTGCAAATCCTGCGCTATTTGTACGAGCGCGGCGTGGACGGCCCGGAAGCGCTGCGCTCCTGTGCAGCCGCCATCACCGCCGGCGCCGATGGCCCGTCCTGTCTGGCCCAGAGTATGCGCGACCGCAAAGCGGAACTGACGCCCCGGATGGCGGATTTCCTGGAAAACGCCGGTTATGAAACGATGGCGGCCCAATATGACCAGATGGCCTCGCTCTGGGCAGGCATACGGGACAATCCCAACTGGGCGGAAGTACCGGCTGTTCTGTACGAGATGGCGGATATATGCCAATCCAGTTGGGAAAATGTCGCTACGCTGGTAAATGGCGATCCGGCGATTTTTTTGTTAAGTCCTCAAAACATAACGGCCTCGCTGGCAGAGGATCCGGGAATTTTTGTCTGGGCGGCTCCGCTGGATTTCGGCAAAAAGATAATCCTCGAACTGGCTATGAAAGATGATTTTTCCGATAAAAAATCTCTCGTGAAGTTGAAGCCCAAAGCCGGGCAGAGTTTTGTGGCCATGAACCAGGCCTTATGGTGGAAAGCCCTGGCCAAAGACGATGGCAATCGCCGTCTCTGGTGGCGGGTAAGCAGC
>JAKJEP010000228.1:0-4034 GCA_022705365.1 Planctomycetota bacterium
TCTGGACTCGGCCTTCTGGGCTTTGCACCTGGGGTATCCTGCCAGCGTGGAAGCCAGTTCCACTCCCATCAGTCCGGAAACCACGCCGCAGGCTTCGATCGTCCATTTCCAGTTTCCCGCCCGGGGGGAGATGCCTCCCGTAACCGTGAGCTGGTATGATGGGGGTGTGAAACCGCCCCGGCCGGACGAGTTGGAGGCGGACCGGGGGCTGGGCGATGACGGCATTCTGTTTATCGGGGACAAAGGAAAAATTTTGTGTGATGGCTGGAGCCGCTCGCCCCGGCTGATTCCCGAAAGCAGGATGCAGGAATATAAACGTCCCCCTAAAACACTGGAACGCTCGAACGGGCATTTCCGCGACTGGATCGATGCCTGCAAAGGCGGCAAACCCGCCAGCTCGAATTTCGACTATTCCGGACCCATGACCGAGGTCATCCTGCTGGGAAATATTGCCCTGCGGACCGGGAAAAAAATATCCTGGGATGGCCCGGCCATGAAAGCTACCAACACCCCGGAAGCCGATCCCCTGATCAAGCCGGCTTACAGAGATGGTTGGATGTTATGAGGCGGGCGAAATATCAAACACCCGAGAAAGCGCCCTGCCCGCCGTCCACATTGAGGGTATGGCCGGTAATATAGCAGGCCTGGTCTGAAAGCAGAAACAGAGCCGGCCCCACCAGTTCTTCCGGTTCTCCGAAGCGGCCCATGGGGGTATGGTCAATCAGTCGATGGCCGCGTTCGGTGAGTTTCCCGGTTTTTCCGTCAATGAGCAAAAACCGGTTCTGGCGGGCCAGAAAGATGCCCGGCGCCAGACCGTTCACCCGGATATGGGGTGAATATTCCTGCACCATATGCACCGCCAGCCACATCGTAAAATTCATCGCGGCGGCTTTGGCGGCGGCGTACCCGATGCTGCGGGTGATAGGCCGGTAGGCGGACATGGAAATAATATTGAGGATGGCCCCCGCCTTTTTCTGCGCCATATCCCGTCCGAACACCTGGCAGGGAAAGAGCGTCCCCATCATATTCAGATTAAATACCTGCCGCAGGGCCTTTTCCGGCAGATCGAAAAAAGAAAGGTCCGGGCTGGTAGTCGCCTCTTTGATTGCGCCCCCCGCGCCATTGATGAGCAGATCCACCGGACCCCACTGGTCATGGATGATTTCAGCGGCCTGCTCCACCGCTTTTTTGTCCGCCGCGTCGAACAGCAGGGCAGAGGCCCGGCCGCCCTCCTGGCGTATCTGCCGGGCAACCGCTTCCGCTTCCTCCCGGTTCGAATGGCCCGTAACAACCACCGCCGCCCCGCGCTGCCCCAGCGCCCGGGCCATCGGGCTGCATAACACCCCGCTGCCGCCGGTAACCACAGCTACTTTTCCGCTAAAATCAAACGGGTGATCCAAAGGCAGCGATTCAAGATTCATCGAAATGTACCTTTATGAAAAATAAACCGGTTATTGCAATCGAATCAATTCATACTGGTGAGGCTGGGGCCGATTGATTTGGTATATTTGCTCTTCGTATTCTGCAGCCAATTTTTTGAGGGCTGCCACTTCGCGATCAAAATCTACACGCCATTTCTGGAATTCCTCGGGATTATCCTTTTCCAGTTGGCGTTTTCCCTTCATGGCGGACCACTGGTTTCGCAGAGGAGTCACAGCCTTTTCGTTTCGTTCCTTATTCAGCATGGCCACCTGCATTGCCTGCTGATACTGCGGTGTGGTTTTCATTTCCTGCAACTCGATCCCTCGTGCGAGTTGGAGGTTGCCAACAGTGGTGATTTTCTGGCCATCGATTTTTAATTCGTATTCGCCTTGCGGAAGATAGGAGATGGCGAGCATTTCACGGCTGAGTTCGTGGCCGGCGTTAGTAAGGTCGTAACCAGGCCGGGCTTCTGCGGGGACTACCCAGGGCAGGGAATCGGCGGTGAAAATAAAGGCAACCGAATCATCGGAAATTTTTGAATCGCTAATTTTACCGCCGCGTACATCAGTTATAATGTTGTTTTGATTGATATGAATGCCAATCATGGAAACTTGGCCCGAGGCATTCATATCATGGAGAATCGCCGTCGCCATAACCACTTGTCCGGCAGGGCCGGGATGGACACAATCCCCGATCATGGTAAAGCCGGGATCGGCCTTTCGTTGCTGGCGGGTAATGCGGTTGAGAGGATTGTACATATCCACATACCCCAGGCCCCGCATACTCGCCTGGTCCCGCAGCCAGGCCCCATAAAACGCCAGCACCGCATTGTAATAATTCCCGCCCACGTCCGTAAAATCTTTCCGGTTGGGCTGGTTCAATTGCATTTGTTTGACCCGCGAGTCAAACATGGTCGGACCAATCAGAATCGCCGTGGCGCCGATCCCGGCCGTACGATCCAGAAGCTGGTTCATATCCCGTTCATAGGTATCGAAAATCGGACGTTCAAAATGAGTATAACTGCCATCGTTCATCCCCAGCAGAACGGTCACATATTTCGGCTGGAAGGCGGCAACATCCTCGTCGAACCGGACGAGAGCGTCCGCAGCCCGATCGCCGCCGATCCCGGCATTGTGGAAATGCAGACGCAGGTTGGGATACCGCGTATAGTAATAGTCCTCCACATACTGGGTGTACAGGCACTGATGGGTGATGCTGTCGCCCAGAAAAACCACTGTATCATTGTCTGCCAGGTCCATCGTATCAAGGGTGGCTGGATAATCCTGAGCAAGACAGGGAAAAACAAAAGAGAATAGTATTGCGGTTGCGATGGATTTGGTTTTGTACATGAAAGATTCCTTATTTTGAATACCATAAACCTATATCATGAATACCTGCTTATCGTACCTTTAACCGGCAACCAGGGCAATCGAAAAATAGTAAGTCCGTTATTATAAAGTTTTTTTAACGGAACCACCAAAAGTCGGTATTGTCATCCAAAAACAGCTCTAGCTTTCCAATAACAAGGGATCGAAGAGTTTTTGACGCTGGCGTCTTTTTTGACTTGCTTTATGTGTTGGGTCTTGTTAGGATTTTTTCTGGTATCTATTGCAAGGAGTTAAAATAATGATCAGACGTTTCCATTTTCTAACGATGACGTCAGGGGTATTGGTTTTGCTGCTGCTGGGCCGTGCGTCGGGCGGCTATCAGCTTACGGCGGCGGCGGATCGGCCCGATGCCATCTATCAGACGGGTGATACGGTTCATTTTACCATAACCGTCCAGCAGGATGGCCAGCCGGCCGGCGACGGCAATATTTCGTATGTGTTGAGCAATGACGGTACTGATGTGGTATCAAAAGGGGATTCTGCCTATGCCGGTAAGCCGCTGGAAGTAACCGGGACCCTGGGCCAGCCGGGCTTCCTGCATTTGGAAGTGACTTATAAATCAAAAAGCGGAGAGCAGGTATCCGCCATTGCCGGAGCCGCTTTGGACCCGTTAAAAATCCAACCTTCCCTGGAGGCCCCCCAAGACTTTGATGCCTTTTGGGCGAACAAAAAGCAGCGGCTGGCGGAACTGGCTATGAATGAACAGATTGCGCCGGTGGCTTCGCCCGACCCGGCCATCGAAGCCTTTGATATCCAGCTCGACTGCTACGGCGGCCCGCCCGCCCGCGGCTATCTGGCCCGCCCCAAAGATGCCCCAGCCGGAACCCTGCCCGCCATATTATGGGTCCACGGCGCTCATTTTTTCCCCTCCTTTCTGGACCAGGCGATGCAGGGCGCGAAAATGGGGCTGCTCTCAATGGACCTGAACGGCCACGGCTTTCCCAACGGCAAGCCGAATGAATTTTATGAAAAACATCCCATTCACAATCTGCCCGGCCATGGCTATTACGAGCAGGTGTACACCTATCCCTATTACGGTTGTGAAGACCGGGAGACCACCTATTTCCTGGGAATGTATTTACGAATGATTCGCGCGCTGGAATATCTCAAGCAGCGGCCCGAATGGAACGGCAAAACGCTCATCGTCTGCGGCCATAGCCAGGGCGGCCTGCAGGCCATTGCCGCCGGCGGGCTCGATCCCCAGGTTACCCTGGTGGCAGCCGG
>JAKJEP010000228.1:4102-5851 GCA_022705365.1 Planctomycetota bacterium
TATTTCGACGCGACCAACTTCGCCCGCCGCATCCAGGCGGAGGCCATCTTCAGCGTCGGTTTCATCGACGTGGTGTGCCAGCCGACTACCGTCTATGCCGCCTATAACAGTGTGCAGGGCAAAAAACAGATCGTTAATGTCCCCGAGATGCCCCATGCAATTTGGCCCCAGGCGACGGAGGCCTTCAACCAGGCCATCCGGGAGCATATCGCCCAAAACCGCTAATCCGGCTGGACCGGCGCTCCAGTAGGAGCACTGAAGTATGTCCTGATTGAAGATACCTGCCGGAGGTGAACTTTGCCTGATAAGCGAACCCATCGCGGCGCCCACCCGGAGGACCAGCGGCTCTTCGCCCCCTCCGCCTGGCCGGTTTTGCAGCAGGCGGTACGGGACTTTTCCTGGCTGCTCAGCCGTGGCTACGCCGAACCTTCGTCGCTAAAGCTGGTTGGCGATCGCTATGCCCTCACCCAGCGCCAGCGCACCGCCGTCATGCGCTGCGGCTGCTCGGATCAGGACCTGCAAATCCGCTCCGCCCATCAGGTGCAGGCTGCGGCACTGCGCAGCGAAGAACTGCTGATCGATGGTTATAATATCCTGACCACTATCGAATCGGCCCTGGCCGGCGGGGTTATTTTATGGGGACGGGATAATACGTTCCGGGACCTGGCAGGCCTGCACGGCACCTATCGCAAAGTGGAAGAAACCCTGCCCGCTCTGGAATGGATCGCCGCTTTTCTCCACCGGCTGGAACCAATCCGTTGCCACTGGTATCTCGATTCCCCCGTTTCCAACAGCGGCCGCCTCAAGTCCATCATCACCCGCATGGCCGGCGAAAAAAACTGGAACTGGCAGGTCGAACTGGTTTTCAATCCCGATGCCGTTCTTTCCCGCGCCGACGAAATCGTCATCTCCAGTGACAGCGAAATCCTCAACCGCTGCCGCCGCTGGTACAATCTCGCCGCCGAACTGATTTCCGCCCAAATACCCTCCGCCAACCTCATCAATCTCTCCTGCTGGCCGGCCGCCGGTCCCGAAACGCCCCATGGAAAAACTGCCTGACAATATTTCTTTGTGAGCAAAATTGACTATTGGCAGCGGGAAGCATACTATCTTTTAGTTTATCAATCCTGTCCAGACACCTGGGATGAGCAGCAAGGGTATGCCTGAAATAGAGTATGAATAGAATGCCCAACCTCGTAGTGTGGTAATAGGCAAATGAACGAATTGCTGAAAATCCTGATTCCGATCTTGATCAGCATCGAATCCGGCGGCAATCCTCATGCGGTCGGGGATGGCGGTCGGGCCGTGGGCATATTGCAGATTCGCCCGGTCGTCGTTGCAGAGGTTAACCAGATTCTCGGAGAACAAAAATACCAGCTCCAGGACCGCCGGAACCCCGCCAAATCCCGGGAAATGTGCCGGATCTATCTGACCTACTGGGCGGAACAAAAAGCGATTACCGGGACCCATCGGGAAAAAGACCTGGTGCGCCTGGCCCGGCTCTGGAACGGCGGGCCCAGGGGGGATGCCAGGAAAGCGACTCTGCCCTATGGGAAAAAGGTAAAAAAAATCTGGTCCCGCTCCCAATCCCTGGACTAATAGCTGGCCAGGGCTTTCTCCTCATTCTCGTAAATGGCAAATACCTGATCGAGCTTGGTCACGGCGAAGATTTGATAGATCGTAGGGTTCAGATTGCATAACTTGAACGTGCCGCCGTTATCGGCGACGCGCTTGTAAAGCCGCAGAAGG
>JAKJEP010000229.1 GCA_022705365.1 Planctomycetota bacterium
AGCGGGAGATGAGGAAATAGGCACCGCCGCCGGCGACGGGAGTATTGGTGGATATAGCGGAAATGGATAAAGAAGTGAGGGTGGTGATACTTTTAGCCAGCAGCAGGATCAGGAGAGCATGGAAGATCCCCGCCTGGCCGATCACAAAGCCCGCCCGCATGAACAAGATGACCCCCAGAATCGTCAGGATGGAAGGGGTAAATACCCCGCCAAAGGCTCCTAACCGATTCGGAACGACTTCCGTTGAAGTTTTTTCACTTTGGCGCGGACTCATGTTTGAGGTGCTCGTTCCGGAGGCGGAGGAATACGGGTTATTCGTTTCTCAGCTAGCATGGCGGTATTATACTGGGCAGATGGATTTCTGCCAGTGTTTTTGATGCTGGCGCCAAAAATGGAAATTCTTCTGGTATTGGGAAAAATATCTGGTAAACTGAAAGGCGCCGGAGGAGAGGTCGAAATAACTGTCTTGGCGGTGCTCCAATGCAGAGCACAGGCTGATGTTTCGTCAGCCCGGTCACATGGGACCGCTTTATAACCAGTGTAAGGAACGCTTTCCTTAGCAAGACAGGAGTGGGCATGACGCAGGTTGTGCCCACTGGTTTTCTATTTCAAGTAAAGAATGAGCGGCAGTCAGGAAGAGAATGATTGTAAGGGAAAAGGAATGGGACTTTTTGATTTTCTAAAAAATCTTTTTCGGGAAGCGCCGGTCAAAAAAGAATATATTTCCCGGTTTACCGTAAATGATCTGGTACAGAGGACGGGATTGAATTATCTGGAAATCCAAGCCCTGGAGCCGGTCTATAAAACGTTCCCTATCCCGAAACGGTCCGGCGGGCAGCGGACGATTGAAGCGCCGGATGACAAGCTCAAACAGATTCAGCGGACGATCCTGCGGAAGCTGCTGGCCCGGCTGAAAGCCTATCCCAACGTGACCGGCTTTGAGCGGGGGCATTCGATTGTCACCAATGCGAATGTCCATGTGGGGGCGGAGGTGATTATCCGGCTTGATATTAAGGATTTTTTCGGCCGCACGAGTGCGGGGCGGGTACTGGATTTCTTTCGTTCGATTGGGTGGAACCAGGAGGCGGCGGAGCTAGTAACCAGGCTTACCACACATAATAATCATTTGCCGCAGGGAGCGCCGACCAGTCCGCGGCTGGCGAATCTGGTCAACTACCAGATGGATGTCCGGCTGGCAAGGCTGGCGGAGAAAATCGGTGCGGTTTATACCCGTTATGCGGATGATATAACCTTTTCCATACCTAAGGCAAGTACGCAGACTAGCGGTGTTTTTAGTGCACAAAATCCCAAAACGCTGGAAAAAGTACCTGTTGCCAAAACTGCGGAGAATTACAGCCGTTATGCTGTGGCCCTGGCTATCCGCACTACCAAACTTATTCTGGCAGATTATGGGTATAAACTGCATCATAAGCGGAAGCTGCATATCCGGCGAAGGCATCAGCGGCAAATGGTCACCGGGCTGGTGGTGAACGAGAAGGTCAATTTGCCCCGGCTTACCCGCCGGCGGCTGCGGGCGGTCGAACATCACCTGGCGACGAATCGGCCGGCCAGTCTGATGCCGGTACAGATGGCAGGGTGGCAGGCATTGCGAAATATGATTCAAACCCAGGCGGAATCAGCCACCTGATGTGTCCGGAACATCATTGGCATCAGTGGGTTATAATCTTTTTCTACTATCAGAGGTCCGGTTTTAAAAATCTGGGGTAATCGACTTTAAACTTGAGTCGTGATGTCAGGACAGGTATAATGTAAAAGGTAGTTTTTAGGTAAAACAGGCACTATTTTAGGAAGAAGAGTAACTGTGTATAGAAAAAGCCTTGTTCTCGTATTATTAGCAGTCGGAGTTATCTGTTTCGGACCAGTGGGGTGGGCGGGCACCTGGAATTACAACGCCGATTTCTCCATTATCAATGGGAATCCCAACGGAGTGTGGTCCTATGGTAATATCGAACTTGTCATTGGAGGAAAGAAAAAATGAAAAAAACAATTTTGTTTTTGGCTATTGGATTAGCCATTGGATTCGTCAGTATGGTTTCCGCTACGGACTACAATCCCCTTACTGATTGGGTGGAATACCCGGGCGAACCGAATGCCGTGTATCCCTGGCAATTCGGTGGCAGGATTGAAACGGATTATGGCACAGGAGTCTTTGGAGACTTGATTCCGGGAGTACATGAGTCGTCTATTGCTGGTTATATCGATGGGTATACAGTTCCAGATACCTTTGGCACATGTGGAATATGGCAGATTGACCCCTGGCAAGGGAAACCTGGCCCGGTGCTGAATGCGTGGGTCACCCACCAGGCCACCGCCCGGGTAACTCCGAAAATCGGCATCTATGATTTAGATGTAAGTTTTATCGGAACAGGATATGCCGCTTCCGGAACACAGAGCACGAATGTCTATGTGGTAAAAAACGGCACAGATATCCTTTGGCAAGGCCGGATTGAAGGCCCTACTGACTATACTGTTCCTGTCGGCACAACACTTACGAATTTAGCCTTTATGGCAGGCGACTATCTTGATTTCATCAGCGGAAACAATGGCCCTGGGGTCCTTCACCCGAAGACGGTGCTCCGGATGTAGCTGTGAGTACAAATCTGTGTTGGAATGGCCCGGCCAATGATCCCAACTATCCGGATCCCAACAGGAACTTTTTCTCCTATAATGTGTACTATGGTCCTGCGGATGATCTGAACAATCTGGCAGGCCCGTTCCTGGTATCGGGTGACGAACCACATTGTTATACGCCTGCATCTCCGTTGGATCCGGAAACTGAATATGCCTGGCGTGTCGATGTTTTAGTTCCTAATCCTCCGGGAGAACCTGTTGTCCGTACCGGCGACGTTTGGACATTCACAACGGTAGAAAATGATGATTTGCCGGATCTGGGGCTGCAAATGAATACGGCGGCGGCCTGGATTGAGGATAAATTTACTGGTCCGAATCCGAATCCGCCGTTTTCCTTTCTGTATGGCGGGAGCTCGTCGGCCAGCCTGTTGCCCGGCTGGGGTTTCACGCGGACCAGCGAGGTTCTGGACGAAAACCGCACGAAATGGACCCTGCAATACTGCCAGCCGTCCGGTCCGCTGGCCGTTCAATGTGATGCGATTGTGTATAACGATTACCCGGCAGTGGAATGGGTGTTACACTTCAAGAACAATGGCAGCGTCAATTCTTCTACCATAAGTACTGTGAATGCGTTGTCGCTGGATTCCTATTGCCCGGCCCCGGATGCCCAGCAAGGTACGCCGGGTACTTACGCGGCGGATGCGGATGTGGATTGGAGTACTACTCCGCCCAATCCGAATGGAGACTGGACCTATTATGGAAACTGGGTGGCCACCTGGGCGAAGTTGAGTGTTTTTGATAATACAACATACCCTGGCTTGGAAAGATGGTCCCGCAGCGGCAGTGCTCCCTGGGTGGGTGTGAATCGTTCCAGTGGTGCGATTACCGTGGATGGAGCTTCGGTTCAGCCGGGCCAGTTGGTTATGATGCCCGGCGCCACTATGTACGATTCTCCGGCTCTGGCGTGGACCTGTCCCAAAACCAGCATATATAACATCCACATTACCGTGAAAAATATCGGCTCCGGATCGGCCGGCACCAACTGGAATGTGCATAACTTCGGCTGGGACATTCTGGATAGCGGCAGTATCGAAAATCAGGGACAGGATTCATTTGTTTTGACCCATCAGGTGGTGCCGGCAGGTGAAACCTACTGCCTTACTTTCATGGGAGATCTGACGCTGGTGGATTTTACCGTTACGGAAGTCTATACTCCCTGGACCGGCGATTTTGCCATTAATCATGCGCTGGGCAGCGGTCCGGCGATCACGGATTTCGAACCGGTCGTTTGGGGCTTGGGGCCCAATACGAATCTTTATCTTGCCCCCTCCCAGGGCCGTTCTTCGGATGGGATCTCGCTGCCGTTTTTCAATATCGAACGGCCGGATGGAACAGGGAACATCATCGGGATCGGCTGGACCGGACAATGGTTTACCTCTTTTACACGGGACGGGAGCAGTAACCTGGCTGTTCGAGCGGGTATGGAAGGTACCAACATACGATTATACCCCGCGGAACAGATTCGCACCCCGTCGATCCTGCTTACCTTCTGGAACGGCAGCCGCGTTCACAGCCAGAATGCCTTTCGCAGGCTGCTGCGTGATCACTATTCACCCACGCCGGGCGGGCAAAAGGTGGTGCCGCCGGTTGCCTGTTCTCAAAATACCGGTTCGGATCCCGCCATCGAATATATCAACGATATCGGCAGCCACCATCTGCCGGTCGATACCTTCTGGATCGATGCGGGCTGGTACATCTGTAAGGATGGCTCGTGGGTCAATACCGGTACCTGGGAATCCAATCCGGACATCTTCCCCAACGGCCTGGAACCGGTCGCAGAGGCTACCCATAACAACGGCTTCAAGTTCCTGCTGTGGTTCGAGCCGGAGCGGGTCACGCCGGATAGCTGGCTGGCGGTGAATCATCAAGAGTGGCTGCTGGGCAGTTCCGCGGGGTGGCAGTTGCTGGATTATGGCAATCCCGCCGCCCTGGCCTGGGCCAAGAGCAAGTTTTCCGGGATGATCCAGGATATCGGCATTGATGTCTATCGGCAGGATTTCAACCATTATCCCCTGCAGTACTGGACTGACACCTCCACGCGTAAGGGAATGAAACAGATCAAATACATCACCGGCATGTATGAGTATCTGGACTACCTCCTCGCTCAGAGTCCCAACCTGTTGATTGACAACTGTGCCAGCGGCGGTAAACGGATCAACATCGAGATGCTGAAGCGGTCCCTGGTCCTCTGGCGCAGCGATGAATGCTGGGACCCTGAAATCGAACAGTGTTTCACCTACGGCCTTTCCTCCTGGATTCCTTATACCGGTCGCGGCTCGATTACCACGGATAAATATATTTTCCGCAGCGGGATGGGCAGCCATTTCACCCTGGCGCATGGAAATACCAATATGCCCTGGTCCGCCGCCACCACCCGGCTCAATGAGCTGAATTCGATCAAGCACCTGTACAGCAGCGATTTTTATCCGCTAACCGCCTACAGCCGCTCGGATAATGTCTGGATGGCCTGGCAGTATGACAGCCCGGAACGGGGCGAAGGACTGGTCCAGGCGTTTCGCCGCAGCGGCAGTTCGGCGGCAACCATGACCTTCCAGTTGAAGGAACTGGTACCGACCGCGCAATACCGGGTAATCAACCTGGATACCGGCGGGAATATTTTCCGGTTTGGGTATGAATTGATGGAAAATGGCTTGCAGGTGACGATTACCGATCTGCCAGGCTCCGCCTTATTTACCTATCGCATTACCTCTCCCCTCAGCGATTACAACATGGACCGCCAGATCAATCTGGAAGATTTCAGCTTTCTGGCGAATCAATGGCTGAGTGGCATTTGCGGCTGCCCTTCCTATTGCGGCCGGACGGATCTGGATTTAAATGGAGTGGTCGATATCGCCGACTTTGCTATATTCCTGCAGGACTGGATGACGGATTGGTAGTATCCGGGGGCCTGTGCCCCAATTTTTTTGTGCGGCTTCCATGCTCAAAATCCGGATGGTACGTAACCGGGAAGGGATTCGGGTTAGAGGATTTTGATTTTCAGGTTTTTGAAGCGGACGTTCATGTCCATGCCGCCGTGGAGCTGGAGGCCGATGGGGCCTTCGAGGCGGCCGGGGTCGTCGGGCAGGTCGGCGGTTTTGTAGCCGTTGACGAAGACGGTGAGGTGGCGGCCCCGGGCGGTGATGGTCATTTCGTTCCACTGGCCGGGCTTGAAATAT
>JAKJEP010000022.1:0-9987 GCA_022705365.1 Planctomycetota bacterium
GCCTCCAGCGGCGGTAAAACCAGCGGCCCCATCAGTTTCTGGAAAGTCCTCAGCCAGACCACCGAATCCATCCAGCAGGGCGCTTTCCGCCGCGGCGCCAACATGGCCATGATGAGCATCACCCACCCCGATATCCTCAAATTCATCCATGCCAAAGAAGATCTGCAAGCCTTTGTCAATTATAACATTTCCGTAAAAATCCCGGATCTTTGGATGAACGAAATGCTGGCCGATAGCTCATCCCCCCAGGTAGTCCAAAATCCGCGGACCGGCCTGAGCTATTACCTCCCAAAATCCCTGAAAATAAGCAGTTATGAGCTTTCCGATCTGGTGGAGGTGGAGAATAATACTTGGGATGTAAATGTCTTCTGGACCAAAGGTCAGCTCTGGCAGGCAATTATCGAAAATGCCCAGCGTACCGGAGAGCCGGGCGTTGCCTTTATCGACCGGATCAATCGGGATAATCCCACCCCGGCCCTGGGCCGGATTGAGGCCACCAATCCCTGCGGTGAGCAGCCCCTGCTGCCCTATGAGGCCTGCAATCTCGGCAGCATCAACCTGGCCCAGTTCGTCCAGGCCCAAACCGGTAAACACTTTACCATTCCAGACTTACGTGATGAAACCGAGATTTTACGCCGCATCGACTGGCAGGGTCTCTCCCTCACGGTCCATCAGGCCGTCCGATTTCTGGACAATGTCATTGACGTCAATAATTACCAGATCGACCCGATAAAAAAAATCTGCCTAGCCAATCGCAAAATCGGCCTGGGGATCATGGGTTTTGCCGATGCCTTATGTAAGCTGGCCGTTCCCTATAACAGCCAGGCCGGCCTGAATATCGGCGGACAGCTTATGTCTTTTATCCAGGAACAGGCCCATCGGGCTAGCCAGGAACTGGCAAATGGACGTGGCGTATTTCCCAACTGGCAGGGCAGCATCTGGGATACCCGTTACCATCGCCCCCAGCGAAATGCCGCCGTTACCACCGTAGCTCCCACCGGGACGCTTAGCATCATTGCCAATTGCAGCGGCGGAATCGAACCGTTGTACTCCCTGGCCTTCACTCGTCATGTACTCAACGGCAGTCAGCTACCGGAAGTCAATGAGTTTTTTAGGATGATTGCACAAGATAGGGGACTTTATACAGACCGATTATTCACGCATTTAGCTAAAATGGGAAGTCTGGAAGGAATAGATGGAATATCGGAAGATATCAGACGAATTTTCGTATGCGCTCACGACATCAGTCCGGAATGGCATATACGAATGCAGGCCCAATTTCAGCAATATTGTGATGCCTCTATTTCCAAAACCATCAACATGCCTGCCGGAGCCACGGCGGAGCAGGTAAATCAGGTATATCAACTGGCATACCAATTGGGATGCAAAGGCATTACTGTCTATCGGGATGGCTGCCGCCGCTGCCAGCCGATGGCTTGCCAACACAACGACTGCGAAATCCTTTTATAGTGTCCCCTGCCATTGGGCGGACCATTCTGGCGGTTACGGGTAAAATAAATATCACTGCATAAAGAAAAAAATAAAATCTTTGCTACTATAATTTTGCTTTTTTAAAAATTTATGCTACATTTATCCTGATGTTGAGAGCCGTGCCATTTGGTTTCAAGCTGAGGTTTTTTCCGGCACTAAAGTTTTTAATGCCGGGTTGACGATATAACCAAAGAGTTTTCTCCCCTCCGGAAAACATCGAGACGCCTTCGGGTGCTCGGTGTTTTCTTTTTTTTAGTTAATTACCCGCCCTTCGGGATAGACTTATCTATGTCTGTTTTACCCATGGGAATGCCGGAAATTTCACATACATAATGTTAGACAATCTGCCGGAAAACGATAAAATTTTATTGAAATGGCAAATTTTTGCCGGAGACGACAAAAGTACATCTTGGCTTGCCTTAACAGCCCCGGCTCCCCCAGGGAAGGGGACGACGAGCTTTTGCCGCCGGTACCATTTTAGGTAACGTTTGTTGTTAAAATGAAAAATTTATTGAAAACTCTGGACGACTCAGAAATTCAACTGGCTGCGGCAGTTCAAAATGCCTTGCTGACCGGAGAGGTCCCGCCTTGTGAATGTGGAAAAATGGCCCTAAAAAACCGGATGGTTGCCGAAATTGGCGGCGATTTTTATCATTTTCGCCAGTTAGGGCAGGATCAGGTTGCCTTTGCCATTGGGGATGTGATGGGTCATAGCATGGGGGCGGCCCTGTTAATGACCTTAATCCTGGGATTGCTGCGTGCCGATCGGGAGGACAACCGTCGCCCCAGCCGAGTCGCGGAGAGTATCAATACCATGCTGGTTCGGCTGGGCGGATCTGTTAACATGCCGATTACCTGCAGCATGATTTATGGCGTGGTGGATCTCCCCAGCGGGATCCTGCTGTATGTCAACGCCGGCCATCCCCATCCGCTCATCTTTAACCGAACGGAGGAAAAATTCCACCATTTACCGCCCACAACGATGCTGTTGGGGGTACAAGCGGGGATTCTGCCGGAATCTTGCCATCAGTTCCATACGCAGGACCGCCTGATACTTTTTACCGATGGGCTGATGGACGCCCATAAGGGGGATTTTGACGTATTCGGGGAAGAACGATTGCGGCAGGTAATTCGCAAAACCGCGCCGGATTCTCCGGAAATGGTCACACAAAGAGTATTTGAGGAAGTAGATTTGTATCGGGGTCCGGCATCCCAAACAGACGATGAAACCCTGGTAGTGATTGATTTTGACAACCCGATGTCCAAATTATAATTAGTAAGGGAATCCAGTGTTTGCACGAATATGGCAGGGACGTCTGGGGGGATTGCGGCTCATAATGTTACTGGCCGTTTTCGGCCTGGTCGCGATCGGTTTGCTATCGCTGCGGGGGATCGAAGACAAAAGCCATATCTGGTTTCCCCGGCAACTGCAATGGCTGGTAATCAGCATCGCCGTCTTTCTCCTGCTCAATCTGATTCCATACAACCATCTGGGGCGGATTAGTTATGTCTTATTCGGGATAACGCTGGGGATGCTGATTCTTATCATGATTGGTAAATATCTGTTTCCGATGTCTTTTATCCCCCAGCGAAACGGTGCCCATCGCTGGATTGATTTAGGACCGGTCCAGCTTCAGCCTTCCGAATTGAGCAAGCTGACCTATATTTTTGCTCTGGCCTGGTATCTGCGGCTGCGGAAAAATTTTCGCAATCTGACCGGTCTGATCGGGCCATTTGCCCTCACTCTGCTGCCGATGCTGCTGATTTTGTGGGAACCGGACCTGGGAACGGTATTGTTGTTTTTGCCCCTTTTGTTTTCCATGCTTTTTGTCGCCGGAGCGCGAATCGGACATTTAGCGGCCATTATTGGGATTGGCCTGCTGGTTTCCCCGGTTTTCTATTTTTCTCTGAGTAATTATCAGCGGGATCGGATCCTGGGACTCATCCAGCAGGATCCGACAAATGCCGAATGGGTTCAGGGGGTGGGATATCATTTGCACCGTTCGAAAATATACATCGCAACCGGCGAACTGACCGGGTATGCGGAGGAACCAGTTCCGGAGGAGGGTGTGGTTACCCGGATTCCCTATCTGCCGGAAGAACACAATGATTTTATCTTTGCCCGGATTGCCCATACCTGGGGATTTTTCGGGGCGCTGCTGGTAATTATGCTTTATACCCTGCTGATTATAGGGGGAATTGAAATTGCCGCCCATCAGGTCGAGCCTTTCGGCCGGCTGCTGGCGGTGGGGATCTCGACACTATTCGCCATCCAGGTATTCATCAATATCGGCATGACCATGGGGCTGATGCCGGTGACGGGGCTGAATCTGCCCTTTGTCAGTTATGGGGGGACCAGCCTGTTGTGCAACTTTATCGCATTAGGGATTCTGGTCAATGTAGCCCGTTATCGGCCCTATCAGCTAGGCCCCAAGGCCTTTGAGTTTCGCGACGGCTATTGACTCCCCAGGATCATCGGTTTTCCCGCTGCCGCACCGCTTCGTACAGGAGAATAGCCCCGCTGATGGAGAGATTCAGGGAATCCATCCGGCCCCGCATGGGTATAGAAACCGAAGGAAACGGTTTCTGCTGCCAGAGCGGGGATAAACCTGCTTTTTCACTGCCGAATACAATTGCGGTAGGTTTGGTATAATCGATATCGGTATAGGACAGGCTGGCGGCGGGGGCTGCCGTTACGATTTGTATATGGTGCTCTTCCAGCCACCGCAGGATGCTTTCGCAGGAGTCCACAATGGTTGGAACGGTGAACAGGGCTCCCAGGCTGGCACGGACCACATTCGGATTGTACAAATCGATGGCCGGGTCACCCAGAAGGACGGCATCCACCCCAGTCGCATCAGCGGTCCGCAGCAGTGCACCGAGGTTGCCCGGCTTTTCTATCCCCTCCAGCACCAGCAGAAGTGGAACATCGGATAGAGCCATACTTGCCAGTGAATTTTCCGGGATCCGGGCTACGGCAATAATGCCGCCGTCCTGGTCACGATACGCCATTTTGGCAAATACCGGCGGAGAGACTTCCACCCAGTCGGTGATCGCAGCGCCGCCGACGGCGGCAGCAGCATGCTGGAGCGCCGGCAGGCTGTTCAGCCGGGTATTGGCCGGCAGGATTTCCCCGCAATAAAAGATGGTCTCCATAACAATCCCATGGCTCAGGGCATGAAGGAATTCTTTTTCCCCCTCTACCACGAATAATCCCAGCCGGTCCCGGTCCCGCTTGTCTTTCAGCGCGACAACTTGTTTGATCCATGGATTTTTTAAACTGGTAATCATGCTATTTTCTTTTTCAGTTTTTACTATAGCGGAAACATTCTCACCCGGCAATAGGATCCTGCCGGTATGCAAGGATGGAGGGCATAGGTTCCGATTGGCTGGCAAGGGTGGATTTCCCGGTTTTCAGGTATAAAAAGGGGGATTTTCGGGCTGTAAATCGGGCTGCCGGTCGGGAAAAAGTCCTAAAGTTTATTAGGGGTATGCCGATATAGATAGGGTACGGCATGTGATATAAATATATATACAAGAACGGTATTGCTCTATCAAACCGTTGAATTCCTCACCGGTTTGATCTGCTGGAGCTGCGGCGGTACCGTTGTTTTGAAAGTATCAAGAAATACGGGAAGAGTCAGGATATGGAAACGATTTCCAGCCAGAGAAATCCAGGTTCGGAATACCATATAGGCAAAGGCTGGATTCCTGCCTGGCAAAGGACGGCCGTCGCAGGAGCGGACGCGGTGGGGAAAAATCCATGAGCAAGAGAGTCTTATTTGTCGATGACGAACCCAATATTACCAGCGCCATGAAGCATCTTCTCCGCAAGGAGAGATATGACATTCTAAGTGCGGCTTCCGCGGGCGAAGCGATGGCAATGCTGGAAAAGCAGCCGGTCGATGTGATTGTTTCCGATGAGCGGATGCCGGGCATGTCGGGATCGGAATTTTTGATGCAGGTCAAACAAAAATATCCGGAAACGATACTCATGCTCTTGACCGGTCAAGCCAGCTCCGAAGTGGCGATGCGGGCGGTGAACGAGGTGGAGGTCTATCGTTTTCTGAACAAGCCCTGCAACGGCCTGGATTTACTCATTAATATTCGGCGGGCGCTGCAATATCAGGAATTGCTGAAACAAGTTCAGCGGCTCCTGCAGGTTTCCGCGGAGAAAACCAGGCTTTTGCGCGAAATCCACGACCGGCACCCGGACATTCTGAAAACCTGTCTGCCTCCGCCTCCCGAAAGCAAGGAGGATCCTTTTCCCCACAGCACAGCCGGATTGCTCAAGGCGATGGACTGCGAACTGGACCAGTCCCGGCCGTTCGTTTCTTTCCCGGCGGCTTTTTGGGATTTCCCATCTGGCGAAAACCCATCCAGACCAGAATCGATTCAGGAAAAGACGTTCTCTCCAGTGACAGAGCCCGAAGTTCCGCCGGTGCGGCAATCTTCCCCGGAACCATTTACCAATCCGGTTCGGCAGAAAAATGCCTGTCCCAGCGACTCCTCCACCTCAGCCAAAACCATCAAAGATATAAGACCGTTTGCCTCCCGGTCGGAAATGTATGCCCTGCTTGACGCCGGCTGGGAATTGAAAGGAATGTCTTCCACGGTGGCCCAGGTTCTGAAAATCACCCAGAATCCCCGCTGTTCCATCGAAAGTGTGGCGAACGTCATCAAGCAGGATCACACCATCTCTTTGAAGATTTTAAAGCTGGCCAATTCCACCGTCTATTCCCGGGGCGAGCCGCTGGAAACCATCAGCAAGGCGGTTATGCGAATCGGATTGGCGCAAATTCGCCAGATGGTTTTGAATATCGGAGCGGTCGATCAGTTCAGCCAGATGGAAGCGGGCAGGCAAATCAACCTGCCGCAATTCTGGGAACATTCCATTGCCGTTGGATTCATCGCCGCCGAGCTTGCCCGCTGCCTGGGCCGCAAAGAACTGCAAATAGAGGCGGCGTTTACGGCCGGTTTGCTGCATGATGTCGGGCAACTGATCTATGCGGAGGTATTGGGCGACCGGTATGGGGAGGTTTTGAAAACAGCCGAACAACGGCAGCTCCCGCTGGAACAGGTCGAATCGCAAATGCTGGAGGTAAATCATGCCGAAGCGGCCGAGCATATTCTTCGCGCCTGGAATTTTCCGGCTGAGTTACTGCATCCGATCGCTCACCATTCACTTTCCCTGGAGGATATCCGCAAAGGAACAAGCCTGTCCCCGGAGGATGACTTTCCGCTGGCCCTGGCCAACCGCCTGGCACAGGCCCTGCTGCTGGGTACCAGCGGAAACCGTACCTTATATCCCACGGAAGATTTTGCGCACGCACTCCAGGTACAGCCGGAATTTTTCCAATGGGTGGAAGAAAAAATTCCAGTTCAGACCGATGATATGAAACTGACCATGCTCTGCTTTTCCAAGCAAGACCTCTGGACCCGCTGGGCGGAGGACCTGGCCGCCCGGTTCCACGAGCCGTTCCGGCCCTTGTATCTGGGCCCCCAGCCAGAGCGGGACGCCCTGCGGATCTTTTGCCGCCGCCTGACACAATATCAGGAGCCGGATTCCCCCAATATCGGCATCCTTCATATACACACCGAGCGGCAGCGGGAAGCACTGACTCTGCAGTATAAGAATCTGGAGATCGAGGCTGGTTCCGTTCGTCTTCCTCTTATGATTTTTTCTCCCCGGGCAGACCTGATGCTGGAAGAATCCTTCATGCAGAACCGCACCTATCGGTTGCTGCCGTTTCCGGTCTCGTTCACCGCCATAGTCAACGCCTTTAATTCGCTGGTCCGGCCCTGTGTTTCCGCGGACGCCTAAGGCACCGCTTACAAATTCTCCAGCCGCTGCTGCACGTCGTATTCGATCAGGGCGTTGACCAGTTCGTCCATTTCGCCCATGATGATTTTATCGAGGCTGTAGAGAGAAAGATTGATCCGGTGGTCGGTGAGCCGGTTCTGGGGAAAATTATAGGTTCGGATCCGCTGCGACCGGTCGCCGGAACCGATCATGGTTTTGCGGGTCTCGGACCGTTCGGCCCGTTTCTGCTGTTCATATAGATCATACACCCGGCTGCGCAGAATTCGCCAGGCCTTGGCCCGGTTTTTATGCTGGCTTTTCTCATCCTGCATACTGACGGTGATTCCCGTGGGAATATGTTCGAGCTTGATGGCGGAACTGACCTTGTTGACATTCTGGCCGCCCGGCCCGCTGGCCCGGCACACATGCTCAATAACCTCTTCTTTCTTGATATCAATTTCCAGTTCTTCCGGCTCCGGCAAGACCGCCACCGTTGCCGCCGAGGTGTGAATCCGGCCCTGGGCCTCCGTTTCCGGCACCCGCTGCACGCGATGCCCGCCGCCTTCATAACCCAGTGCCTGCCAGACCCCTTCCCCTTTCAGACTGAAAATAATCTCGCGAAAGCCACCCTTTTCCGTGGTGGAAAAATCCATCTGCTCCATCTTCCAGCCGCGTTTCTCGGCATACCGCGTGTACATACCGTACAGATCCCGGGCGAAAAGCGAGGCCTCGTCGCCGCCGGTGCCGGCCCGGATTTCGACGATAATCGAACCGATCGTCGCCTCCTGCGACATGACCAGCTTTTCTTTGGCCCGGCTAAGAGTGTCCTGAAGCTTGCCGTTCAGATGGTTCAGTTCCTCCGCCGCCAGCTCCTGCATGTCCGTGTCGGCGGCCCCCTCCTGCAGCAAGGATTCGGTTTGCTGATATTGGCGTCCCAGCTCCAGATACAGCCGATATAAATTCACCATGTCCTTCAGCGTGCCGTGTTCTTTGGCAAGCTGCACAAACTGCGCGGAAAATCCGCCCGGCGCAGGAGTGTTCATTTGTGCTTCCAGCTCCTCAAACCGCTGGTTAATTTTAGCCAGCTTCGCCAGCACTCGTTCATCGGTTGGGCTTAGGGGGATCGCCATCGTCAACCTGTAAAAAAACACGCTGTCCGGGATACACACAGAACCTCAGGCAGCGTGTTGTGTTGGTAATTCGCTAATTGGCGGCTTTGCCGTATTTCCCGCCGTATTTCTTCTGAAACTTCTCGATCCGGCCGGCGGTATCCACAAATTTCTGCTTGCCGGTATAAAACGGATGGCAGGCAGAACAGATTTCCACATGGATTTCGGAAAGGGTTGAGCGGGTGACAAACTCATTGCCGCAGCCGCATTTCACCTTGGCTTCTACATACTTGGGATGAATGTCTTTTTTCACGTCTATCTACTCCTGTTACTCATACGATCAATAATAAAACCGCACATTCTACTTAGTAATTTGATAAATGTAAATCAAAAAATAGCCCCGTCAGCCGGATCAGGAACAGATCCGGGCAGGAAATTTATAATCTCTTTATTAACAAGGCTTTATGAATACATAATGTTTTCGGTGTGTTTTTTCTGTTCTGTTTTTTGGATCTTCGCTATAGTATTCGCTCCTGTTGGTTGAATCATAGGTAGTAGAGCTGTTTGGATATGTCTCAAAAAAATTCCGTGGAATTGATTTACTGTTTTTCCTGGAGCCAGTGCCAGACCGAAGGCAAACTGAAAAATGCCCTGGAGGCGCTGTATTCTATGCAGGCGCGCCGGGTGGCTTTCCGCCTGGTCGATCCGGATCTGGATAAGCCTATGCTGGATTGTTCGGACTGGACGGACAGATTCGAACGGCTGCAAAGGGTGGCTTCCCAATGCAAACGAAACGATATAGCGGTGGAACTGATCTTGCCGGGTCTGCTGACCGGTTTAAATGAAGATTTCTCCCACTGGCGGAATTATCTGAGGAAAATGTATGGACGGGCAGCTCAGATTCCGGTCCAAAGGATTTGGGCCGATGATTCGCTGGTAAATCGGATGAGTCAGGAGGGGACCCATCCTGCTTCCGGCAGTAAGATCCTGCGCCTGGCCCGAACCGTCAGCCGGTCCATTTTTTCGGTACGCAGCAATATCCATTTGGGGCTGCTGGCCGCCTGGCCAGACCGGTATGATCGATATTCCCTTACGGCCCATCAAATAGCCGCCGAATTGGCAGGGATCAAAAAACCGGCTCTTTCCCAGACACAGCCGTTTCTGTCGGATCGGGATCGGACCGGTCTTTTGCTGGCCGGGCAGACTATGGCCGCCGCCTGTGCCCGTCTTGCCGCAAACGAGGCAAACGATTTGCCCGATTCTGCACCTCGAAACGGCTTCGATCTCTTGGGAATGATCGAACATCCGGCTGCCGGCGGTTTTCACAAAAGTGCCGAAGCGTCCCGGATGCAGATCAATCTGAATGCGCTATGGGGCCTGCGCCAGATTATGCTGGATTGTTTTGACCAGGTGGGAACCGCACCGGGTACGGAAAATCCCTGTCTGGCGGTTCACAAAAAAAACACTCGGTTCCTGAAGAAACTGGCGTCATTGCTTCCTGATGCCCCCCGCCAGTCCGGGCTGCGGGTCGTGATAGCGGATAAAGCAGGTTCGGATAATGGCTGGCCGCTTCTCCTGTGGCGG
>JAKJEP010000022.1:9997-17781 GCA_022705365.1 Planctomycetota bacterium
GGCATCCCCGCCGCGTTAGTTACGCCGGCCCAAATTAATGACGAGGACTCCGCCTATATTCTCACCGGCAAGACGCCCGCCCAGTTGACCCGAAGACAATTAGACCAGGTATTTGAACAAGGAGTACTCCTGGATGCGGCGGCCGCCCAGACAATTCAGGAAATGAATCGGTCCGACCTGCTGGGCTTGAAAGTGGCCGGAACCGTCCGGGATGTGCAGGTGGAAATCTTTTCCGATCAGACCTTTGCAGCGCCGTATTATGGATACCGGGTGCTGCTGAAGAATCAACTGCCGGCACGAGATTATCGCCTTTTGCAGCCGGTGCACCCGGACGCCCGGCCCATCACGGCTTTATTGCGAAAGCAGACGCTGCCCGAAACGCCGGGGATTGTCTTATTCGATCACAAGCAAAAAAATCAACGCGCCGCGATTTTGCCTTATAGCCTGAATCTGGATACCTATCCGGTTCTGCTCGGAACGGAACGGCAGCGGCATCTGTATGACATTTTCAACTGGCTGCTGCGCCATCGGCTGACGGGCTTTGTGGAAAACACCCCCGACCTGGTCCCTTTTCTGATACCCGATCCGAAACACAAACGCCTCCTGCTGGCCCTGCTCAACCTCAGCTTCGACTGGGCTGTCAATTCCCGTATGCGTCTGGCCCGCATCCCCTTTGTCATCCAACAGGTTCGATATCTGGATGAACAGGGCAAACTGGAAACATCACCCGGTTTGCAGCTTCATTCCTGCCTGGATTACCAGTATCTCCAGCTTACCCCGGAAACGGCTGTCCCCCCCCTGCAAATGACCGTTTTACTGCTGGAAGGATAAGGAAATGGATAAAGTGTTTTTTGTTTTAAGTAATCTACTTGTTTTATTAAATGCGATTTTTATCTCGGATATCATGTTTGCCAATCGAGACCTCTGGAGAAAGGCTCTTATCGTTATTTCAAGTTATCCAATCATAATTTTGCTTGGCATACTTTCTCTGGGAGTTCTTGATAAGCTTAATATTTTTGCCTGTATTTTATTTTTTGGTATCTTTCTATTATTCTTAGTATTCATAAAATATAGAACAAAAAAGATACAAAGTATTGGTAATATTCAATTATGCAAAAATATACTTGCCCAGAAAAAAATTCTATATAAAATCTGCCTCTTTTCATGTGTGACATTTATAGCAAGCATATTTATTGGATGTTGCCTGCTCAAAGGGACAATGTTTGTCTATGATGATTACACCTATCATGCTAGTGTTACAGCACATTGGTGTCTTGATGAGTATTTGTCTTTATCGCCCCAGAATTATCATTGCTATTACCCATTTAATGCGGAAGTACTATCACTCTGGTTCATGTTACCTGTTCGCAGCGACGCTTTTGTAAGTTTGGTAGGGATCTACTGGGCAATATTATCTGTTTTTAGTGCAGGAATTATTTGTAAAAGTTTCGGCATGTCAAAAGTGGGGATTGGACTTTCATCGGTTCTTCTATTGGCATCGCCAGTAATTAAACAAGCTATCAGAAGTTTTTCCGCGGTTGATTTGGCATCCCCAGCTATGGTGTTGGCCGGTATAGCAATGATTATACCCGCTAGAGACCAAAGTACAAACAAGAATAAGAGTATTGAATTCCTCTACTGTGGTATTTTGACCGGATTTGCAATTGGGTGCAAAATATCTTTTGTTGTTTTTGCTTTCATACCGCTTTTCTGGATTTTGTTTAGTCGATCAAATGCTCAAAATGGAAAAACAAAAATTCAGTTAATGGGTTGTTTTTTTGCCGGTTCTTTAATTACAGGGGGATTCTGGTATATTAGAAATTTTATCATTACGGGCAATCCCGTTTTTCCTGCTGATTTTGGCTGTTTTTCGGGACCGTTTTTAGCGGAACAAATTAATCGAACCCGTATGATTACCTGGATCATAAATGACCCGTGGCATTTTGATCGATGGAAATATATTATTCAACAGTTGGTAAGTTGGCCTCCATTGTTATTTCTTGTGTCTTTTATAGGCTACTTGGAGGCAGTTCGCATGTTATGGAAAAAGGGATTGAAAACGGAGCAAAGATCGATTATTGGATTGTTGCTGACGACAGGTTTGATTATGTTTTTAACTCATCCTTTGATGCCTTATTCGGGGACAAACGACTCTCCTGTGGCAAATTTTAGGATTAATTTACGGTTTTTTATACTGCCTTATTTAGTAGGATGGCTTTTGTACTGTTTGTTGCTTGAAAGTGTGACCAAAAAGAAGTTGTGGCTCGGCTTTGCTTTAGCGGCGGCGGTGCTTCCATTAGGCATTAATCTTATGCATAATTGTTTATTGAATATCTGTATTATTTTTGTCGTCATAGCTATTGTGTTTATATGGAATTTCTGGGATACGTATTTTCAGTTTATTATGCGAGCTCGATATATATGCCTTATTCTTATAGTTGTGTTTTTTTCCGGATTTTCTTTATGTTACCCTTATCAAAAGCATTTTACGGACCAGAATGTATTCTCGTATGAAAGTGATTTCTATCCTGTTGGACAAGCTTGGCAGTTTATAGATACCTTTCCGGATAGAAGTGTCATTGGTTGGGGGGGTACTCCGCAATATTATCCTCTTTTTGGCCGTTCGTTTCAATTTAAACCTATTGCGGTTAGTTCTACAGGAGAACAGATATTGCCGTTGCATAAATATTGGGCCAGAGATCCGGAAAATACGGTTCGTTGGCGCCAAAAAGAACCGGATGCGAATTTTGTCGATAATCTTATTGAATCACGGGTTGAATATTTTTTGATAGCAAGATTGCCTAAAGAGATGTGGCCATTGCAGATGAAATTTTTAGAAAATTCGGATAAAACACAAAAAATTTACCATAATGAAGTTTCTGTCATCTGGAAGATTTTACCTGTGTATTATGGTGAAAAAAAAGAGTAAATGCTATTTAACATTTACTCGTTGAGATTTCTGCAGTGATTTTGCCGAAGGATTTTATTTAGCCATTATTTTCGCCGCTTCCGCCACATCTTCCTTGGTCAGGCGGACCATTTCCAGAATATCTTCGGGGGTTTTGGCACTTTTCGGCACATTCCGCACAAAGAGCGGCTGGACCGTAGCACCGCAGCCGGCCGCGGCCGCCGCCGAGCTGATTTCATCCGCAATGCCACCGATGTAGTTATCCTCAACCACCAGAATGCGATTGCGGTACTTTTTCGCCTCCTGCAGAATGCCTTCCGCCTTCAGAGGCATGGAATAGGCGTCGATTAAGCCAACCGAGAGCCCTGCTTTTTGCAGAATCTCCAGGGCCTGTTTGGCGATATGCACCATATAGCCGCTGGCCACGATCAGCAGGTCTTTGCCCTGGGCAAGCTGCTTGAAACCGCCCAGCTCAAAGGTCTCTTCCTCGCCGTAAAGCAGAGGGACATCCGGACGCTGCGTCCGCATATAGCACAACCCCTGAATATTGGCCATCAATTCCGTCAGTTTGAAGGCGCTGACGGCGTCCGACGGGCAGAATACATGAATGGCCGGCGAACCGTTTTTATTTTTGGCGTGGGCAAACGAACGCACAAAGGCCAGATCCGGCAGCCCCATCTGGCTGGGACCGTCGGCCGCCAGCGACACACCCGAATGCGAACCGCTCAGCTTGATATTGGAATTGGTAATCACCGCCATCTCGATCTGGTCATACCCGCGCACGAGGAATTTGGCAAAACTGGAGGCAAAGGGAATTTTACCCGCCGCCGCCAGGCCCGCCGCCGCGGAAATCATGTTCTGCTCGGCAATTTTGGCCTCGAAATAACGCTGCGGATATTTCGCCGCAAACAGATTGGCAAAGGTGGAACCCTGCACATCCCCGTCGAGGGCGACGATCCGGTCGCTGGCAGCGCCCAGAGCCGCCAGGGCCACACCATAGGCCTGCCGGGTCGAGAACGATTTCGACTCTACTTTTTTTGCTAGTCCCAGATCCGTCGCTGCCTTGGAGAATGAACCGGCAGAGATGGGTGCGGTTTTTTGACAGTAGCAGGGTACCTTCGGAACCACGATTTCGGGCGAAGCGCCGCAACTACATCCGCAGCCGCAGCTTGCTTCCTCTACGATCCCCAGCCGGGCGGAAATGGTATCCAGATCCGCCAGGGCCTGATCCACCTGATTGACCGAAAGCGGCTTGCCGTGATAATTTTTACTTTGCAGTTCGTTGCTGCCCCAGCCCTTGACGGTTTTAGCAACGATGGCAATGGGCTTGCCGGCTGGTTTGGCGGTCAAGGCCCCGAACACATCCGTCCAGTTATGCCCGTCGATTACCCTGGCTTCACAGCCGAAGGCCTCCAGCTTTTTCATCAGACAATCCGCCGACTGCTGCTTCGAGACATAATCGCTTTGCCCCTGGCCGTTGCAGTTGAAAATAATGCACACATTGGTCAGCTTATGATCCACAATGTAATCCACCGCTTCCCAGATTTGCCCTTCCCGGCTTTCCCCGTCGCCGATGATGCAGTAAATTTTCTTATCGGAACCATCCAGTTTCGCCGCACAGGCCAGACCCGCCGCCACCGACAGCCCCTGCCCCAGCGAACCGGTCGCCGCATCGAAAAATGGAAAACCCATCGCCGGATTCGGATGCCCGTCCAGCACGCTGTCACCCTCCCGCAGCGTCAGGGCGTCGTCAAACTTCAGCGTAATCGGCTTCTCTTTCGTCCCCGCCACGCCGCCCAGCTCGCAATACGCCGCGTAAATGACCGGGACCGCGTGCCCTTCCGACAGAATCAGCCGGTCAGAGGCACAGTTCCATGGATTTTTCGGATCGTACCGCATGATTTTGTACATCAGGGCGGTGGTAATATGAACCAGCGACAGGGCGCTGGAAGGATGCCCGCTACCGGCCTCGGTGCACATCCGGATGATCTGCTTGCTTAACTTTATAACCTTGCTATCCAAATACTTATAATCAGTCATGTCTAAAAACTCCTGTTCGGCCCATCGGCCCATTCTAGTAAAAATCCATAAACAAAATAGGTTAGCAAAACCCCGATACGGAAGCAAGCAATAAAATAGAAGAGCATGTCTCGACCCAAAGGAACGCCAGCATCCATCCTGTATGGAAAAATATTCTGTAACGGCTTTAAAAAAATTACGTATAAGTTTGACGGAATCGCCAAAAGTCGATATAGACATCCCAAAACGGCTTTGGCTCCCCAATAACAAGGGATTGAATAGCGTTTGACGCCAGCGCCAGTTTTTAGTGGCGAACCGGATAATTTTTAAGATAATAGGCTCCATGAAAATGCTGGGTCGATTTACGGTAAAAAGTTTTTTTTGGCTGGGGCTGGTTTTAGGAACCGCGGGCGGGTGCTCTCCCGAGCAGCATAAACAGGACGCCGATAAAGAAGTGTATCAGATCATCGACGAAAAATGGCAGGATCACTTCCCCAGCCGGGCCAATTATACCATCAGTGATGTTCCCCCCTCCCCCAACGATGTGCAAATTCCGGAATACCGTCCGGACCATGCAATTACTCTGACCGAGGCGGTTGCCTTGGCGACCGCCCAAAATCGCACCTATCAAACCCAGAAAGAAAATCTCTATCTTCAGGCTTTGAATCTGACCCTGGCCCGGCATGAATTCAATCCCCAGTTTTTCGGAATCTTGGGCGGCTCCTACAACCGCAACGCCGCGGATGAATCGGTTTCCGCCGACAGCCGCTTCGGCTTCAACCAACTGCTGGCGGAGGGTACCAGTATCAGCGTCAGCATCGCCAACGACTGGATGCGGTTTCTGACCGGCGATCCCCGCCAGTCGCTGGGCAGCCTTCTCACCGCCAGCTTCGCCCAGCCCCTCTTGCGCGGCAGCCGGCGGGAAATCGTCCAGGAAAATCTCACCCAGGCCGAACGGGATACCCTCTACGAACTGCGCAGTTTCAATCGGTTCCGCAAAACCTTTGTAGTGGGCATGATCAACGATTATTATTCAGTTCTGGAAGCCCTGGACCAGGTGGAAAATGCCAAAAACAACTATCAGCGCCTGTCCATCGCCTATGAACAACTGAAAATGCTGGGGGAGGCGGGCCGGCAGAAATCCTTTGAAGTGGACCAGGCGGAACAATCGAAACTGTCCGCCTGGGATAATTATGTCAGCACCCAGGAAAGTTATAAGCAGGTTCTGGATCAGTTTAAAATCAAACTGGCCCTGCCCACCGATGCGGAGGTGGTTTTGGATCCCAACGAAATGCGGGCTTTGGAACGTCAGGATATTTCCGACCCGAACTATCCCCTGGAAGAAGCAATGGAACTGGCCCTGCAGGAACGGCTGGACCTGGCCAATAACCGGGATCAGGTGGCGGATGCCGAACGGAAGGTCATGGTCGCGGAGGACAACCTGGCGGCGGCGCTGGACCTGGTCGGTTCGGCCCATGTGGACTCAACCCCACCCTCGCGCATGGGCCGCATGCGCTTTCATGAAGGTGACTATTCCCTGGGGTTGGATATGGACCTGCCCCTGGAACGCAAGGCCGAGCGGAACGCCTATCGCACCGCCCTGATCACCCTGTCCCGCCAGCAGCGGGCCTATGAACTGGCGATTGATGAGGTCAAGCTCACGGTCCGGCAGTCCTACCGCGACCTGCGCGAAGCGGCTTCCCGGCATAAGATTCAGCAGTTGAGTCTGGACCTGGCCCTCAAACGGGTCGAAAGCACCAAAATGCTGCTGGATGCCGGCCGGTCCACCACCCGTGACCTCCTTGAATCCGAACGGGCCTTGCTGGACGCCCAGAATGCCCGGACTGCCGCACTGGTAACTTATACCATCGCCAAATTACGGTTCTTCCTGAATATTGAAATCCTGCAGGTCCGGCCGGACGGCATGTGGAGTATAGAAAACTATGGCAAATAACAAGAAAAATCCCGTCAAGATATTCTGGACCCTCCTGATTTTTGTCCTGCTCCTGGCGGTAGTGGCGAGTTTATTCTGGTTCTGGCTCAAGCCTTCCCAGCTTTCCAGCCCCGATGTTGCCGCCGCTGCGTACAAGGTCAGCCGGGGCGATCTGGTGGTCCGCGTTGCCGAAAGCGGCAATATCAAGGCCCTCAATGCCGCCGATATCAAGTCGGAGGTGGAAGGCCAGACCACCATCATCAGCATCGTGGAGGAAGGGACCATCATCACCCCGGAAGATGTGACCGGCGGCAAGGTGCTGGTGGAGCTGGATTCCTCCGAAATCAAGGAACGGCTCACCCAGCAGGAGATCACCTTCGCCTCCGCCGAGGCCAGTTTCACCGAAGCCAAAGAATCGTATGAAATTCAGATCAAACAGAACGAAAGCGATATCAAGGCCGCCGAGCTGAAAGTCAAGTTTGCCCGCATGGATCTGGAAAAGTACCTGGGGGAAACAGTCGTTACCAGATTGATTGAAGTCTATCAGCAGAATCATGCTGCCCAGATCGACATCGCCTCCCTTTTGCAGGATCCCAACCAGTTGGGAGGCGGCGCCAAACAGAGCATCCGCGAACTGGAGGCCGATATCGGCCTCAAACAGGCCGAACTTATCCAGGCGGAGGAACGCCTGAGCTGGACGCGGAAGCTGAACGAAAAAGAATATGTTTCCAAGGATGAGTTAAAAAGCGATGAACTCAACGTGGAACGCCGAAGAATCGATCTGGATAAGTCCCAGACCTCCCGCCAGTTGTTCCAGCAGTATGATTTTGCCAAGCAGACCGAAAAGCTGTTCAGCGATTATCTGGAATCGCTGCGGGAGATGGAACGGCGGGAGGCGGAAGCCCGTTCCCGGCTGGCCCAGGC
>JAKJEP010000230.1:0-262 GCA_022705365.1 Planctomycetota bacterium
GGGGGTCAGTTGGATTCGATGGCGGATGTGGTCAGTTTTGGAGTGGCCCCTGCTTTTTTGATGCTGCGGATTGTGGAAAGCACTCTTTCCAGCGTCTTCAGCCCAGCCAGCCCGGCCTTCGGTTCGCTGCCGGGTCGGTTTTTGTGGCTAATCGCGGCGTTATACCTGTGTTGTGCGGCCCTGCGGCTGGCCCGGTTTAATGTGGAAAACACAGATGATTCGGACCACAAGAGTTTCAGCGGGCTGCCCTCACCGGCGGCGG
>JAKJEP010000230.1:272-5819 GCA_022705365.1 Planctomycetota bacterium
ATCGCGGCGCTGGTTTTGCTATTCAGCGACCTTTGCCGGGAGCTGCAATCCGGGCCGGTATCCCATATTGCGGAATATACCGCCGAGATTACGATTTATCTCTTGCCCTTTGTGACCATTCTGGTGGGGCTGCTGATGGTAAGCCGGATTCCCTATGCCCATGTTATCAACAGATACGTGAAAGGCCGTAAACCATTTAGCTATCTGGTTTTATCGATAACCGTACTGCTGCTGCTGATCTGGAAGGTGCAATTAACGCTGGCGATCTCGTGCCTGGCGTTTACGGCCAGTGGGGTCATCGGTTGGATCTGGAGAAGATATATCCGGAAATTGCCGGCAGGAGACCAACTGGCGGCATCGTTGAATAAGGGTGAAGGGAATTCGCCGGCAGGCCCGGATTTTGATAAGCAGAATTCTTGACATAAGTGCTTTAATGTCAATATTTTTTGATTTTTTGTCCGATAAGCAGTGGTGATGGTAAAAAAACGCAATGAGCCAATAAATTCTGAATCGGGATGAATAATTACACCAACTTATTCCAATTAAATTTGTCTAATCATACAGACAAATACAAAGACAGGCAGCGAGAGCGTGAGTGACGAGCTGGAACAGGTACAAGCTGCCATGTCCGGAGACCGTGATGCCTTCAATCGGCTGGTGGAGCGTTACCAGAGGCAGGCGGTAGCGGTGGCATCTCGGATGCTGGGAAACATCGATGACGGCCTGGAGGTGGCGCAAGAGGCGTTTATCCGGGCCTTTCAGGCATTGGAGCAGTTAAAGGAGCCGGCCCGGTTTAAATCGTGGCTGATGCGAATCGTGGTGAACCGAGCCTTGAATTTTCGGCGTGATAGAAGCAAGTATGCCGCGATTTCGCTAAGCGATAGTTATGCCCCTGACCAGGACGATGAGGCTGTGAGCCAGGAGCAGTTGGTCGAAGGCAAAGAGCCGCTGGCCCAGGAGAACCTGGAGGCGGCGGAGATGGCAGAGGTTTTGCAGAAGGCCATCGATGAATTGCCGGAAAACCTGCGAACGGCTTTGATTTTGTTTTCGCTGGAAAAACTGCCCCAGAAGGAAATAGCCGATATTATGAAATGCAGTTTACAGACGGTAAAATGGAATGTTTTCGAGGCCCGCAAGCGGCTGCGGGTTCGTTTAAAGAATATGCTGTAACAGGGTATTGATCAGGCCCTGTGAGGAGCAGAACTTATGAATAAACAGGAAAAAGAATATTTGATCAGCCGGTATAACGACCCGGACCTGACGGCCGAGGAAAAGGTGCAGATCCAGACCTGGCGGCGGGAGGACCGGGAAGTGGAGGAGATGCTGCGGGACTATGAGGAGCTGGACCGGGGTTTGGAACGGATAGCCGGCCCCATGAACTTGAGCGGAGTGGATTTTGACAAATTTGCCGCCGGCGTGCGGGATTTGCTGCCTGCGCGGCGGCGGAGCGCGGCCCGTTCCGTATGGATGCGTCACTGGCACAAAATCGTGCCTTTGGCCGCGGCGGCTCTGATTGTTCTTGCATTTACGGTTTTAGTCGGGTTACAATTTTCGCAGCAGAAGCAGACCTCTTCGGTACTGGTTATTCACCCGGTACGGGAGCTGAGCGCCCAGGCCGGCAATATCGTGGAAATCGGGGGTCCGCGGGCCGCCAAAGGCGATTTTCAAATTCGCAGCAATATTGAAGTATCCGAACCGACCCGGCTTTCCCAGGCGGAGATGCAGAAATTATTTCCTTCCGTACTGCCGGAAAATGGCGGAGTGGTCTGGAGTTTCGGTAATGCCGCCGGGGAGGCTTCTTCGAGCGTCAAGACGACCGAACCCGAACTGCTTTTTCTGTTTTAAGTACCTATGGAGAAAAGACCCATGAGTGTTAAAGTATGGTTTGCCGTGCTGGCGGCAGCCGCCCTTTGGGGCGCGGCTGCCCCGGCGGAAGAGTTCAGCGCCGTAACCGTGGAAAAGGTGCTGGAAGATGCCGCCCAGATCAATTTTAAGGAGATTTCCCTGGAGGAGGCGTTTGCCAACCTGGAGAAAACCACGGGGATACCCCTGGATACCAGCCAGGCCCGGACAGCCATCGGCTTGCTGCCTTTTGGCCATTTGACGGAGATCACGGCCACCCTGCAGGGGATGAGCTGGCGCAGCGCCCTGCAGGAGCTGCTGAAACCGCTGGCGCTGCGATTTCAGCCGGGTCCGGACCGGATTTTTATCCTGGGGACCGATGAACTGCTGCGTCAGCCGCGGCGGCTGCAATTGTCCGAATTGAATGCGCTGGTGCGTCTGCAAACGACGTTGGTCGATAGCGGTGAGAAAAAATTGATGAAGCAGCTCCGGCTGGTTACGGGTCTGCCGCTGGGCCTGGTGGAACAGGGGCAGCGGAAGGAGGAGGTGGACAAGGATATCACGGAGAAAATTCTGAGTTCGACTCCCCAGCCGGCTGGGAAGGTTCTGGATTTATATTGCAAACGTCTGGCGCGGAGCAGCCAGGGGGAGGCGACCTGGTTTGTGCAGTCGAATCCGGACGGCCAAGGCGGAATCGATGTATTTATTCTGCCGGTAAAAGAGCTGATGGAACGGAAGCTGGACCGGCGGATCACCATCCAATACAAAAACCAGCCGGTGCAGGCAATTTTGCAGGATTTGGCCGATCAGGCGGCGATGCATATCAGCTTTGAGCCGGGCTGCATCGCCCTGCTGGCGAATCCGGTGCGGGACAACAGTACGCTGGTCATGCAGGCCGGTTCCATCCGGGACGCGCTGGAGGCACTGAGCGGGATGACGGGCCTGGGATATGACTATGACGGGGAGGGCATTCATATTTCCGCCAGCGAGACCCTGCGGAACCTGAGCGCGGTGCAAAAAACCGGTTCCGGCTCGACCAATCCAGTAATCTGCACGATCACTGAGGTATTGCCGGGAACGGGCCTGGAAACCATGTTTATGATTCGCAAGGAAGATCTGGAAAAAGAGGGACTGATGGAAACCTATCAAAAGCTGTACGGGGACCGGATGATGAGCTTTATGAATTTTCTCCGGCAGTATCAGCAAAGCGAAACAGAAACCCCAAAATAAATAACCGTGCGATCCCCTGAAAGAACGCCGGCAGTGGAAATAGGCCTTTTTCTATTTGATTCCGAATTTCCCCAATCAATTGGTGCAAAAGTAAGAATTTGATAGTATAGAGTTTTGTTTTATAAAATCACATAACTTGAGGAGTTAATGTCATGAGAAGCAAAATTGTACTATTCTTAGTAATGTTAACTTTTATAATCACCGGCGGATGTTCGACAATCCAAATCTATCCTGTTGTTACTTCACCAATACCCGAGGGAGGGCAATCAGCACGTGTTAGTGCCTATGTTATCAAAGACGGGGAACTCTGGTACTGCAACGGTAGTGAAGCAAAAAAAGTAATTCTCGATGAAAAGCCAATAGAAAAAAATTAGGTTCTCACATCGAAATGGATTCTGATTAATTTATCTTACAGGCGGTTTAATTCGTCCTGGCACATTTGCCGCTGGGCGGGGTCGGTGAGTTTGAGGAGGGCGGCTTCCAGATGTTTGCGGGCGGGCGGCTCCTCATGCAGATAGCGGCTATACAGCAGACCGAGCATCAGTTGGACCTGTTCGAGGAAATGATACTGGGGATAATGCTGAATAAAGATTTCATAGGCATGGGCGGCTTGCGAATGGCGGCTGGTGTGCATGAGTTTATTGGCAATATCCAGTTGCTGCTGGAGAGGCAGGATCTGCCGGGAGTCGATTTCCATCAGCTCCAGGTATAGCTCGGCGGCCCCGGCAATGTCGGACCGGCTGATGGCATCCGATATATCGGCCCGCAGTTCCATGATTTTCTCGGCCTGCGGGTGGGCGGTATTTTCGTTTTTGATTTTGATGTTTACCCATTTGCGCCGGGGCGGGGCGCCGCCAAAGGGATCGTAGCCCTGGTTGACCATATGGTTGTATTGGGTCCGGCGGCGGTAGCGCTGGACCACTGCCCACAAGTCATAATGGCTGTGGGGCAGTATCCTGAACGCCAGCATCACCAGGGGAATCAGAATGCCGAAGGCGTAGCCGGCCAGATGGGCCGAATAGGCAATGTTTTCCGCCCCATAAAATTTGGGCGAAAGAATGTTATCAAAAATAATCAGCTTCAGCAGGATAAAATAAATGGCAGGGATATCGGTGGTGCCGATGAAGAAAATGATATAGAGAATATGGACATAGGTTTTGGGAAACAGCACCATATAGGCCCCTGTGACGGCCGCGACGGCGCCGGAAGCCCCCAGGACCGGATGGGCGGAGAGGAACGAATGGCCGATGCCGCTGACAACGCCGCCAGCCAGGTATAAGAGCAGATACCCCAGATTTCCCAGTTTATCATTGACATTATTGCCAAAGATGTAAAGAAAGAGCATGTTGCCGATGAGATGCATCCATCCGCCGTGTAAAAAAGCATAGGTGATATATTGAAACAAACGAGGATCGGTAGGAACCAGCATCAGCTCATGGAACAGTTTCTGCTGCTGGGGAGTACCTTGTCCGGCCGCAAACCGCATGGTAAAGAAGAAAATGACGCAATTGATGATAATCAGGGCGTAATTGACCAGCGGGCGGTGTTTCAGGGGGTTGTCAGTGCCTATCGGGATAAACATCGTTGTTTCGGGCCAGGCCCAAACCTTTCCAAGGGGTATTTTACCTGGTTTACCAGTTTGACGCCAGCGTCAAAAGCTCTTCGATCCCTTGTTATTGGGAAGCCAGAGTCCTTTTTGGGTGTCAATATCGACTTTTGACGGTTCCGTCCAGTTTGGTAACTATTTATATTTCCATATATTGTATCAAGTTGTATCGGCTGTGCAAGGGTGTTTCGTGAAATGTAAGGCTTTTACATTGACAGAAACGGGCGACTGTGCTATGGTATGGTTCCAAAATGTGGAAAATATGTAGAAAACCAATTTAGTTGTTTTTTTGGGAGAAACGACATGCCGATCATAAAAAGAATATGTAGTATGGGGTTTTTGGGAATGGTCCTGCTGATTGGGGCGGTGCAGGTGGTGATGGCGCAAGAATCAGCGCCGGCGGCTGAGCAGCCGTCGGTTTCGCCGGCCGCAGCTGCAGAGCCGGCAGCGGCCGCACCGGTGACTGCTGAGCCGGACGCGGCGGTGACAACGGGCGAAGAAGCCAAAGTAACGGTATCCATCCCGAAAACGGAAAAGGAATTTGAACCTTATGTGGGTATCATTACGGGGGAGCGAATCAATATCCGCTCGGGTCCGGCTGAACCGTATTATCCCATCGGTTTTCTCAACAAAGGGGACAAAGTCATCGTCCACCAGGAACAACGGGGAATCAATAACTGGGCCAAGATCTACCCGACCCCGCAGTGCTTCAGCTATATTGCGAAAAATTTTGTGGATCTGCAAAAGGTGCTGGAAGGCTCGCAGCCGGATTTGATGAAGGAAAGCGGGGAGGTTTCGGCCCCGTGGCAGCAGGCGTTACGGAAGGATCCTCCGCCGCGGATTTACAAAGCCTGATCGGGCAAAAAACC
>JAKJEP010000231.1 GCA_022705365.1 Planctomycetota bacterium
CAGCAAGATGCAATCCACCCCCATCGCGCTAGCTACTTCATAATCATGCAGCATATCTCCTACAAATACCACTTCCTGCTTGGGAAAGGGCAGTTCACGAATCCATTTTTTGCCGTTTTCCACCTTGCTGTGGGCGTAATAGTCATTCAAGCCAATCAGCCGGATAAACCATTTTCGCAACCCGAAATAGTCCACCGCCTCTTCCAGCCGCTGATGATGATAGGCGGACAACAGCGAATGGCTGTATCCCGCCTCGCTTAATGTCCGCAGGATTTCCACCGCCCCCTCCTGCAAGCGGCAGTTCGGTACCTGCTGGATATACCCTTCCATATACTCATGCGCCACCTCCTCAAAGGTTTCCGTTGTAAAGGTAAATCCCAGATGGCGATAAAAATTTACTACCGGAAAATCCACTTCCTCTCGATACCGCTCCAGCGTCAGCGCCGGCAGGTTTCGCGCCGCGATCAGCCGGTTCACCGTCGCCACGCATTCCGCCGCGTCATTCAGCAGCGTGCCATTCCAGTCCCAGATGATATGCTTGTACATCTATTTTAGAATTACCTTGCCGCTGCCGCGCTTGACCTTGCCCAGAAAATAAGGGGTTTCGCCCAGCTTACGCAAATGGGCCATGATCGAACGGGTAAAGTCCGACGCCACCACCAAGACATAACCGATTCCCATATTAAACACCCGGAACATCTCCTGTTCTTCCACCGGGCCGCGCTTCTGCAAAAAGCGGAATATGGGCGGCACGTCCCATTTGCTTTTATCAATCACCACATCCAGGTCCTTACTGGTGACCCGCGGGATATTGCCCACCAGCCCGCCGCCGGTAATATGGGCCATCGCCTTAACTACCTTTTTCACCCGGTATTTTTTCAGCAGCTTCAGGATGGAGGCCACATAAATTCGCGTCGGCCGCAGCAGCACCTCCCCCAGCGGCGCCCCCAGCTCCTCGATATATTGATTTATATCCAGCTTTTCCTGCTCAAAGCAGATGCGCCTTACCAGGGCATATCCATTAGAGTGTAATCCGCTGCTGGCCAGCCCAATCACCGAATCCCCCGCCTTCACCTGGCTGCCTGTTACTATCCGGTGTTTTTCCACCACCCCCACCGCAAAACCGGCCAGGTCAAACTCGCCTTTGGGGTACAAATCCGGCATCTCCGCCGTCTCCCCACCCAGCAGGGCACAATCCGCCTGACAGCAGCCGTCACTGATCCCCTTGATAAACTGGTTAATCTCTTCCGGTATCAGTTGATGGATCGCGATATAATCCAGGAAAAACAGCGGCTCCGCCCCCTGCACCAGCATATCGTTGACACTCATGGCCACCAGATCAATCCCCACCGTATCATACCGGCCCATCATCGCCGCCACTTTGATCTTCGTACCCACCCCATCGGTGCAGGCCACCAAGACCGGATTGCGATAATTTTTTTTAAACAGCTTTTCATCATAGTCCAGCCGAAACAGCCCCGCAAAGGCGTTATGCAGATACATCACCCGCGGCGTATGAGTCCGCTTGACGTTGTTAGCAATCAGGTCCACCATCTCATCATTGCTGCTGATATGGACCCCTGCCTCGCTATACGTGATTGGTTTTGCCATAATTCCTTATACTTTCTAAATTTACGTCATTTTCGTTTGCCAGGGCTACCGCATTTTTCGGATGCCGCCGATATCATACCCCATCCCCTTGAAAATACAACTGCCTTACCCAAATGAAATATAAATCATTGTCATTATTATATATACATCACAGATCTAAATTTTCACCATTTTTTTGTTTCATTTGCCGCCCTTATAATCTATAATGTCTATAGACATAGAGGATAAAAAATGAAGCTGACCACGAAAAGCGAATATTCGATCCTGGCCTTGATTTACCTGGCCCGTAACGAAAAAAAAGGTTTCATCAAAATCGAGGAAATCTGCTCCGAATGTGATATTTCCAAAAAGTATCTGGAATATTTGTTCACCATTTTGCGGCAAAGCCGTTTCATCAAGACCAAACGGGGCGCTGGCGGGGGATACAAGCTGGCCCGGTCTGCCTGCGATATCAGCGTTGCGGAGATCATCCGTTTGCTGGATGGTGCCTTGGCCCCCACCGAGTCCGTCAGCAAATATTTTTATGCCAATACCCCGCTGAGCCGGGAGGAAAAAATAATCGCCGTTTTCCAGGAAATCCGGGACTTTACCGCCCAACGGCTGGAAGAGCTGAAATTATCCGATGTAGTATAGAAAGGATAGTATTGAATGAAAAAGTTAATCACTATAGCTCTGGTAGGTATTCAGTTGGTTTTCGTTGGCTGTCAGAAAAAAACCTCTGAAACGGAAAACAGCGATTCCCTCCGCGGCACGATTACCGTGTCCGGCGCCTGGGCGTTATATCCGATGGTGGTCAAATGGGCCGAGGAGTTTCAGGTCCTTCATCCGGAAGTAAAAATTGATGTAGCCGCCGGCGGGGCGGGCAAGGGGATGGCCGATACCCTGGCTGGGGCGGTGGATATCGGGATGGTATCCCGTGATATCAATCCGGCGGAAACGGAAAAAGGGGCCTGCGGCTTTGCTGTAACCAAAGATGCGGTAGTGCCCACGCTGAATGCATCTAATCCTCTGTGCGGCCAAGTTTTGGCCCAGGGCATAAAAAAACAAACGCTGATGGACATCTGGATACACGGGAAGGTCAAAAACTGGGCGGAGGTGGTAAATGCCCCGGGCAGCCATCCCATCAGCGTTTATACCCGCTCGGACGCCTGCGGGGCGGCTGAGGTCTGGGCTAAATATCTCGGCGGAAAACAGGAAGATTTAACCGGGGTGGGGGTCTATGGCGATCCGGGCCTGGCTGAGGCCGTCAAAAAAGACGCTCTGGGTATCGGTTATAACAACGTCAATTTCGCCTACGACGCCCAGACTAAAAAGCCTATCGAACCTCTCTGCATAGTGCCCATTGACTTAAATGACAATGGCCAGATTGATCCGGAGGAAAATTTCTACGGCAGTCTTGAGGAGATTCTGACCGCCATTCGCGAAGACCGCTACCCTTCTCCACCGGCCCGGCAGCTCTATCTGGTGACAAAAGGTGTTCCCCAGGGAAATCTGGTGCGGGAGTTTCTTCTCTGGATTCTCACCGACGGCCAGCAGTATGTCACGGAAACGGGCTATATCAATCTGAAAAACGAACAGCTCGAACTGGAAAAACAAAAACTAGTCACGCAATAACATGCAAAACCTGCGCGTAATAAAAGAAAAATGGGTCGGTCGGTTGATGGGGGGCCTGACGGTCTTTACGGGCCTGATGGTGCTGGCCGTGGCCCTGGGTTTGTACCTCAAGGCCCGCCCGGTTTTGGCGATGAAATCCTGGGGCGAGCTGCTGTTTTCCCGGGCCTGGTATCCGTTCAAAGGGGAATTCGGCTTTTATCCGTTCATCATGGGTTCCCTCTGGGTCACAGCCCTGGCGCTGCTGATTGCCATTCCCCTTTGCCTGTTGGCGGCCATTTACCTGTCGGAATACGCCTCGAAATATGTCCGGGAACTGGCCCGGCCTCTGATTGATTTGCTGGCGGGTATCCCTTCGGTGGTTTACGGCGTCTGGGGTGTCCTGTTCATCGTGCCGCTGGTACGAAATACCATTGCCCCTTTGCTGGGGACCACCTCCACGGGTTATACCACGCTGGCCGGGGGGATTGTGCTGGCGATTATGGTGTTTCCCATCCTTATTCATATCACCTGGGAAGTATTGGGCACCGTGCCGCAGGAAATCAAAGAGGCCTCGCTGGCGCTGGGGGCTACCCCGTGGCAGACGATAAAATATGTTGTGGTACGAAAATCGCTGCCGGGCATCCTGGCGGCGGTGGTGCTGGCCTTCTCGCGGGCTTTTGGCGAAACGATGGCGGTCCTGATGGTGGCCGGCAATGTGGCGAAGGCCCCCGCCTCCGTGCTGGACCCCTGCTATCCTCTGCCGGCCCTGATTGCCAACAACTATGGCGAAATGCTTTCGATTCCCCTGTATGACTCGGCCATCCTGCTGGCCAGCCTGATTCTGCTGCTGGTGGTCCTGCTGTTCAACATCCTGGCCCGGATCGTCCTGGTGCGCATGGAAAGGAGAGTTCAGTAAGTGGACAAGCGGAAAATCGAAGAGAAATTTTTCAAAGGGCTGATGATTCTGTCCCTGCTGCTGATTTTTTCGTGCCTGGGACTGATCCTTGTTACGATTACCGTCAAGGGGCTGCCCGCCCTGGACTGGGCCATGCTCACCCAGATCCCCCGTGGCGGCTATTACCTGGGCAAAGAAGGCGGGATTCTGAATGCCATCATCGGCTCGCTGTATGTGGCGGGCGGTGCCGCGTTCCTGGCTCTGGCGGTAAGTCTGCCGGTGGCGTTATATCTGAATGTCTATCTCCGCAAAGGATCCCGGCTGGCCGCCTGGATTCGCTTTTCGCTGGATGTCCTCTGGGGCGTTCCGTCCATTGTGATTGGCGCCTTCGGTTTTACCATCATGCTGTTTTTCGGACTGCGGGCCTCTCTGCTGGCGGGGATTATTACCGTGGCCCTGCTGATAATACCCATTATGATCCGGGCCATGGACGAAGTCATCAAGATGATTCCGCCAAAAATTGTCGAAGCCTCCTACTCGCTGGGGGCCACCCGCCTGGAAACGGCTTTCAAGGTAGTCGTCCGCCAGGCCCTGCCCGGCATCCTGACCGCCATCCTGATCGCCTTCGGCCGGGGCATCGGCGATGCCGCCTCCGTGCTCTTCACCGCCGGCTATACCGATTCCATCCCCAATTCCCTGTCCCGCCCGGCGGCCACCCTGCCACTGGCGATTTTCTTCCAGTTAGGGACGCCTTTTCCGCAGGTACAGGACCGTGCCTATGCCTCCGCCCTGATCCTTACGGTCCTGATTGTCGTTATCAGCCTGCTGGCCCGGCTGCTTACCAAACGTTTCACCCGCCATATTGTCAAGTAGGAGTTGCCCTTGGATGCCAAAGCCCATATCCGCGTGCAGGACCTGAATGTTTTTTACGGCCGGGACCAGGCCTTGAAAAATATCACCTTCGAGGTCCCGGACCGGAACATCGTGGCCCTGATCGGCCCCTCCGGCTGCGGCAAGACCACGCTCTTAAAATCGTTTAACCGCCTGATCGATACCGTCGAGGGGGTGAAAGTCACGGGCCAGGTTTTGGTGGACGGGGAAAACATATTTGCTCCGGATGTAGATGTAACGCATATCCGCAAAAAGATGGGTCTGCTCTCCCAGAATCCCTCGCCCCTGCCCATGTCGATCTACGATAATGTGGCCTATGGCCCGCGGATCCACGGCCAGAAAAACAAAAAGGAACTGGACCGCATTGTCGAGCATTACCTGCGGGCCGCCAGCCTATGGGACGAGGTGAAAGACCGGCTGCACTCCCCCGCCTCCAAAATTTCCATCGGCCAGCAGCAGCGTCTCTGCCTGGCCCGCGGCCTGGCCGTCGAGCCGAGCATCATCCTGGCGGATGAGCCAACTTCCGCCCTGGACCCCAATTCCAGCCGCCGCATCGAGGAAAATTTTCTCACCCTGAAAAAAGACTACACCATCATTGTCGTAACGCATATCTTGCGCCAGGCCAAACGGCTGGCGGATTATGTGGCTTTTCTCTATTGCGGCGAATTGATCGAACACGGCCCCGCCGCCGAACTCTTCGAGAATCCCCGCGAAAAAATGACCCGCGAATATATCAAGGGCGTCATCAGTTAATGGCGGATTTGGTTTATTGTCCTTTCCCCACGACCGGCTGACACCAGGCGCATTCCAGGTCATCCGC
>JAKJEP010000232.1:0-3562 GCA_022705365.1 Planctomycetota bacterium
GGGGGCATTAATGTTCCGGATAAAGAATACCTGTTGAAGATTCGGGAGTTGTGTGATGCGAACCAGTCGCTGGTGATCTGGGATGAAGTGCAGAGCGGCATGGGCCGGACGGGGAAATGGTTTGCCCATCAGAATTTCGGGGTGGAGCCGGACATCATGACGATGGCCAAGGCGCTAGGTGGCGGGGTGTCGATCGGGGGGATCATGGCCCGGCCGGAGGTGGCCAAGGCGCTGGTGCCGGGCACCCATGCCTCGACCTTCGGCGGCAATCCGCTGGTGTGTGCTGCGGCGATAGCGACGATTGAGGCGATTGAAGAAGAGAATCTGCTGGAGAATGCCCGGGCGATGGGCGAGCATGCCCAGAATCAACTGCGTCAGTTGCAGGGGAAATATTCCTGCATCGATCATGTGCGGGGCGTGGGGCTGATGATCGGTGTGCAGTTGACCGAGCCGGGCGCGGAGATTGTGAAGAAATGCTGGGCGCGGGGCATGCGGATCAATTGCACGCACGAGAGTGTGCTGCGGTTTATGCCGGCGATGAATGTGCGGGCGGAAGAAATCAATCAGGCGGTGTCGATTCTGGATAGCGCGATGGCGGAACTATATGGAGGAAACGCAGGATGACCAGGCATTTTTTAGAGATTGAACATTATTCACCGGACGAATTACATGCCCTGCTGATTCAGGCGGCGTGTTTGAAAAGGCTATATCTGGAAGGGGGGCTGGATCCATGTCTAAAGGGCAAGACTATGGCGGTGCTGTTCGAGAAGCCCAGCCTGCGGACGCGGATCAGTTTTGAGGTGGGGATGGCGCAGTTAGGCGGGGCTACGGTCTATTTGCGCCCGGAGGATATGGGCGGACTGGGCCAGCGGGAGCCGATCCGGGACCTGATGCGGGTGCTGAACGGTTATGTGAACGCGGTGGTGGTGCGGACGTTCGGCCACGAATTGCTGCTGGAACTGGCCCACCATGCCCGGATACCGGTCATCAATGCACTGACGGATTTGGCGCATCCCTGCCAGGCGATGGCGGATATGCTGACGATTCAGGAGCATTTCGGGGAACTGGCAGGCAGGAAGGTGGTGTTTGTGGGGGATGGGAATAATGTGGCCCGTTCGCTGGCGTGGGCCTGCATGAAGCTGGGGCTGCATTTTGTGATTGCCTCGCCGGAAGCATATGCCTTGCCGGAGGATTTTGTCAGCCATGTGCAAGAGGAAACCGGGCCGGGCCGGTTCAGTGCCCTGCAGGATCCCTGGGAAGCGGTCCGGGAGGCGGATGTAGTTTATAGCGACACCTGGACGAGCATGGGGCAGGAAAAGGAAAAGGAACAGCGAATACGGGATTTTGCCGGGTATCAGATTACCCGCGACCTGATGGCGGCCACGGGGAAAAAATCGGTGGTGATGCATTGTCTGCCGGCGTACCGGGGGCTGGAGATTACCGATGAGGTGATTGAATCGCCGCAGAGTATTGTGTTTGCGCAGGCGGAGAACCGGCTGCACTTTCAGCGGGCGTTGCTGAAGTATTTAATCCTGACGCAGTAAAAGATGAAAAAAGAACCGCAGAAAAAACAGCCTCCTACGCGTCGCGCTTACGAACTGCGACCGATCCGGATTCAACGGGGATTTACCCGTACGGCAGGCGGTTCGGTGCTGATCGAGATGGGTAATACCAAGGTGTTGTGTACCGCCAGTTTTGCGCCGGCGGAGGTTCCGTCCTGGCGAAAGGACAGTGGTTTGGGGTGGGTGACGGCGGATTATGCCATGCTGCCGGCCTCAACCAGCCCGCGAAAGCCGCGGAGCAAGATTGGGCACACCGACAGCCGGGGAACCGAGATTCAGCGGCTGATCGGGCGGGTGCTGCGTTCGGTGGTGGATTTTCAGAAGCTGGGAGAGAATAGCATCTATGTGGATTGCGATGTCTTGCAGGCGGACGGCGGAACGCGCACAGCGGCGATCAACGGCGGGTATCTAGCGCTGGTGGATGCGGTCCGCTGGGCGATGCGGCAAGGATTTATCCCGGAGAATCCGATTCGGCAGGCGGTGGCGGCCATCAGTGTGGGGATCATCGACGGCAGAGTCCGGCTGGATCTGGATTATGAGCTGGACAGCCGGGCGGAAGTGGATTTGAATGTGGCGATGACGGCGGACGGCCGGTTTGTGGAACTGCAGGGGACCGGCGAAAAAAATACCTTCAGCCAGGACGATCTGGATGGTATGCTGAAAGCGGCCCGAAAAGGGATTCGGCAAATATTTCAACGGCAAAAGGAGGTGTTGCGATAGACCGAAATGCAGTGAATTGCACAGACGAGAGGGGAAGCCGCTGGTTCCTAGGCAGCGGGTTGTCGCTGGTATTTCTGCTTTGGGCAGGATTTGGCTGCGGGGGTGGCGGGTATTCCGGTTCTTCTGACAATGCGACGGAATCAGCCGGCGGAGGGGATGGTGGGGCGGCCTATACGATTGTGCTGGCCCAGTACACGCAGATTGGCAGTGACTATCAGGCGCAGGAGTTGATGCTTCATGCGAAAAAAGTCCTGAAGACCGAGGACATCTGGCTTCTGAATGAAAAAAACGGCCTTTATGTGAATTATGGTCATTTTTCCAGCCAGACCGGGGCAATTGAGCGGGAATTCGAGCGGGTTAAGAAAATCTACTATGATCAGATTCAGGCAGGACCGTATCAGTTCTGTTTTATCCGGGAAATCCCGCGCAGCAGTGCTCCGCCGGCCCCGCCGGAATGGAATCTGCTGCAGAACCGGTGTGCGGCCACGCTGGAGATCGGGTGCTATTTTAACGTGCCGGAAGAGAATTATTTCAGCCGCAAGGAAGATGCGATCCAGGCGGTAAAAAGTTTGCGGCAGGCGGGGGAGCAGGCGTTTTATATCCACGGCAATTTTGAATCGCGGATCTATATAGGCTGTGTCAGTAAAGCGGCGGATGCGGAAAAGAAGCTGAAAACCCTGCAGCAAAAAAATCCCTACCGGTATGAAAACGGCGGGCTGGTTTATTCGGTCATTCATAACCAGAACAACCAGCGGATTCGGATCCCCAATCCGTCGGTGATCCGGTATGTGGAAGATATACGGAGGGATTTATCCTTTTAAGATGAAACCGCAGCGGATGACAGAACTGGTGATCGCCACTACCAACCGGGGGAAACTGGCGGAATTGCGCCAGCTCCTGGAAGGCAGGGGGGTGAAGGTAATGGGATTGAGCGATTTTGGCGCGATGCCGGAGGCGGAGGAAACGGGTAAAAATTTTTCAGAAAATGCTCGTCAAAAGGCGGTCTTTTATGGTACACTACTCGGCCGCTGGATACTGGCAGACGATTCCGGGCTGGAGGTGGATGTCCTGGGAGGGGCGCCGGGTGTGCATTCGGCCCGCTTTGCCGGCGGGGATGGGGCGGATGCCGCCAGCCGGGACCGGGCGAACAATGCCAAACTGCTGGGCCTGCTGGCGGAGGTACCGCCGGAGAAACGGACGGCTCGATTCCGGTGCAGTCTTTGTTTGTGTCACGGCGGCGAAGTGGTTCTGGAAGTGGAAGGCCATGTGGAGGGCAGGAT
>JAKJEP010000232.1:3572-5438 GCA_022705365.1 Planctomycetota bacterium
CCGCGGGGGGAAAACGGATTTGGTTATGATCCGATATTTTTGATTTCGGCTGCCGGAAAAACGGCGGCGGAACTGGGCAATGGAGAAAAAAACGCCCTGTCGCACCGCGGCATGGCGTTGCGTGCTTTACTGGAAAAACTGGAACCTTTTATAAGTCAATCGCAAATGAGGTAGTGAACCATGGTACCAAAAGAGATATTTTTTACTCAGGGTGTCGGCCGGCATCGCTTACAGCTTCAATCCTTTGAGCTGGCGCTGCGGGATGCGGGGATTGCTTTCTGTAACCTGGTGACGGTGAGCAGTATTTTTCCGCCGGAATGCAAGATTATCTCCCGCAAAAAAGGAGTCGAAAAGCTTCGTCCGGGCGAATTGACCTTTTGTGTCATGGCCCGTTCCGATACCAATGAGCCGAGCCGCCGCTGCTGTGCCGGGGTGGGCCTGGCGCTGCCGGCCAACGGGAAAGATTACGGGTATATCGCCGAATATCATGGTCACGGAATGAATTCCAAGCAGGTGTCGGACCTGGTGGAAGACATGGCCGCTTCGATGCTGGCTTCCACGCTCGGTATCGAGTTTGATCCGGACAAGGCGTATGACGAACGGAAAGAACTGTATCGCATGAGCGGGAAAATCGTCCGGACGCGAGCGGCGGTCAAAGTGGCGGAAGTGGAAGAAAACGGTTTCTGGACCACGGTGGTGGCGGCCGCGGTATTTATTCCCGTGCGGAGAGATCCCGTCGTATGAAATCCCAGCCGGTGAATGCCTTTCTGGATTTGCCGATGGCGTATGCCCAACTTACCGGCAGCCGGTTTGTGATCCTGCCGATCCGGTATGACGGCAGCGTCAGCTATAAACGGGGGGCCGGTCTGGCCCCTGATGCGATTATCGAGGCCTCCAAAGAAATCGAGACGTTCGATGAGCAGTTGGCGGGGGAATTTTTTCAGGCCGGGATTCATACCCATCCCGGCATTGACGGAACGAATTTCTCGCCTGAGCAGATTCAGGAGGAAATATACACTACGGTTCTGCCGCTGCTGGAGATGGGCAAAGTCCCCATCTCTTTGGGCGGGGATCATTCCGTGACGCCGGCCCTGGTAAAGGCGGCCAAACAGGCCAGGCCGAATCTTTCCGTGCTGCATATCGACGCCCACGGGGACTTCCGGGATCGTTATCTGGGCAGCCCCTGGAGCCATGCCTCTATTATGCGGCGGATTTACGATATGGGGATTCCCTCCATTTCGCTGGGCATACGCAGCATCTGCCGCGAACAGTACGATTTTATCCGGGACCATGATATTGCGATTCTTCCACCGGAAGCGGTGGAGAAAGACACCGACGGAGCGATTGCAAAGATTTTGTCCCGGCTTACCGATGAGGTGTATATCACCCTGGATATCGACGGCTTCGATCCCGCTATTGCTCCCGGCACCGCCATCCCCGAACCCGGCGGCCTGAGCTATTATCCCGTTTTACGGATTCTGGAAGCGGTCGGTCGGTTCCGGCAAATCGTCGCCGCCGACATCGTGGAGGTTATGCCCATCCCCAACAATTACGTCACCGAATTCCTGGCCGCCCGCCTGGCGTATAAGATAATTACCTTTGCGCAATTGCGGTAAAGGAGTTGTTCCGTACCGATTGCCTTTTTCCCCAGGTGCGGCCTGCTATCGTTTTGCTTGTGAATCGCTTCCCGGCAGTGACTTCCGCCCCGGTTTTACTTTCCCAGGTTTCCCATATCATACACCAGCAGCATTTTTCGCAGCAGCAGATAATTTTTACCCTGATATTTGGTGACCTGCCCCGTCACGCGAAACAGGCTGGATCGGCCCGAACGTTCCACCACATTCTCCATCACCTCCAGCAGGCGGG
>JAKJEP010000232.1:5513-5759 GCA_022705365.1 Planctomycetota bacterium
TCCGCCATACTGTTTGCATCCGTTTCAAAGGCAAACAGCCAGCACTGCAATTCCGGATCGAATACAATCCGGCCTACCCGATCCACCACCATATGGCCGTCCCGCCAGATTGCCGGACTGTAGCCCCCAATGGCGAAGCCCTCTTCTTTTGGAGATTCTGCCGGTTGCTCCGGTTCCTTCTCCGGGGTAGCGGACAGCGAATGGGTGCGCGGGATCGACTGCAAGGCTGCCCGCAAATCAGCCGGG
>JAKJEP010000233.1 GCA_022705365.1 Planctomycetota bacterium
GTGAGTTGCCGGTCTTATAAGCTACAAGATTTATCGGTTCTGTAATATAGAGTTGAATTTCTTTACTCCATGGTTGAAGGTTCGGCTGGGCAGGTTTCTTCATAGGGAATATTGTATGTGGTGATTAGCAGAGGGAAATTACCGCGGCTGGCCTGCTGCCGGCAGGGGGGGCTTTGCACCATATCCACGGGCAGCTTGATGATATTGCCAAGGAATATAAGGGGGCTGCCCGCCAACGACAGGATATCGTCCTGCCGATAGATCTGAGCGGGACCGCGGCAGGTACTGCGGGATTCGAAGCAATCCTGCAGGTAAAGGGAGTGGTGCGGTACGGCGATATTTTCATAGGAGACGATTTTTTCGTTCCAGCCGCGGCTGGGATGGGCGGTCTGCCAGCCGGCAATGGTGGAACAGACTGTTTCCGATGAGGGGGGAACAGGGGAGCTACTCCGGCAACCGGCCATGAGGAGAAGGGCGGCAGCCAGTCCGATAAAACGTCCCTGGTTATAATTCCTGGTTTTTAGCAAAAGGTTCATTTTGGATTATTCCTCCATGGAAATCAGAAACGACTGGTAGTTGGGAGCCTCTTTGGTGATGGCGATATCGTGGGGGTGATTCTCGCGGACGGAGGCGGGGGAGATTTTGATAAAGCGGGAATTTTTGCGCAGGGCCTCGATGTTGGGCGTGCCGCAGTAGCCCATGCCCGCCTTGAGGCCGCCGACAAGCTGATAGACGAACTCCGCCAGGGTACCGCGGTAGGGGACGCGTCCTTCGACGCCTTCGGGGACCATTTTGCCGCGGTCCTGTTTGGAGGACTGGCCGTAGCGTTCGGCGCTGCCGGTGACCATGGCGCCGAGGGAACCCATGCCGCGGTATTCCTTGAATTGCCGGCCCTTGTAGATGACCAGGGTGCCGGGGGATTCTTCCAGGCCGGCGAAGAGGGAGCCGAGCATGACGGTCGAGGCCCCGGCAGCCAGGGCTTTGGTGATATCGCCGCTGTGCCGGATGCCGCCGTCGGCGATGATGGGGACCCCACATTCGTCGGCGGCCCGGGCACAATCCATAATGGCGGTAATCTGGGGGACGCCGACGCCGGAGACGACGCGGGTGGTGCAGATGGAACCGGGGCCGATACCGACGCGAATGGCATCGGCACCGGCCTCGACCAGGTCACGGACCGCCTGGCCGGTGGCGACATTGCCGGCGACGATGTCGATGCGGTATTGTTTGCGAATCTGTTTGACGGTTTCGATGACATTTTTCGAGTGCCCGTGCGCGGAATCGACCATGATGACATCGACATCGTGGGCAATCAATTGTTCCACCCGGTCGTAATCATGGACACCGACGGAGGCCCCGACCCGCAGTCGGCCGCGGGCATCCTTGCTGGCGTTGGGGAACTGCTGCATCCGCTCGATATCCCGCATGGTAATCAGGCCGGCCAGGCTGCCGTCGGGATGGATCAGGAGGAGTTTTTCGACCTTGTGCTTGTTGAGTATCGCCTCGGCCTGTTCGAGGGTGGTGTCGGGCGAGCTGGTGACCAGGTTTTCGGCGGTCATGACGGATTCGATTTTCTGGTTAAAGTCTTCGAGGAATTTCAGGTCGCGGCGGGTAAGGATGCCGACGAGTTTGCCGTTATTCACAATGGGGATGCCGGAGACATTCTGCTCGGCCATGAGTTCACGGGCCTTGCCGACGGAGTCGCCCGGTCCGAGAGTAACCGGATCGAGGATGATGCCGTTTTCGCTGCGTTTGACTTTTTCGACTTCGCGGGTCTGGTTTTTGATGGAAAGGTTTTTATGGATGACTCCCAGTCCGCCTTCCTGGGCCAGGGCGATGGCCAGGGCGGACTCGGTCACGGTGTCCATGGGGGAGCTGATCAGGGGGATATTGATGGCGATATTGCGGGTGAAGCGGGTGCTGGTGTCGGCCTGCGAGGGGAGAAAGTCGCTACGGTCCGGCAACAGTAAAACATCGTCAAAGGTAATGGCTTCCTTGATGATTTTGTCATCCATCTAAAAACCTCGTATCTGTTTGTCGGTAAAGAAATTAGGTGCTACAAGCCCTTTTTATTAATCCCATAGTTTACCGCTGGGGAGGGGAATCGTCAAGCTGCAAATTTGCCGTGATAATTTTTGCGGGCAGCAGGTTATCATTTCTTTAAGCGAAATATGTTTATGTATCGTTTGGGAGTTGCGACGATTTGCGTTACAAATTCATAGGGGCCAACATTTTGGGGCCGGTTCAGCATGTTGATATCCTGGATCCCCCATAGTTTGTAATATCTTCCGCCCACATTAAAACCGATCCGGGAATCCCAGGCCACGTAGGTAATATTCTGAGTATAACATTGGTTGATAAAATCATCGGCATTTTTTCCGATAATAGTCTGCTTAGCAACAAAGGCGCTGCTCTGTTTCGGAGCAAAAATCCTAACGATATGTGGCATGGATGTGACCATTTTGGTGTCGGGTTCGGCATGAGCGACATACCAGTCTGCCAGCAGTTTGAACTCTATATCCAGTTTTCCATCTTGTACTGTGGAAGCAAGAGTAAATTGATTGGATAGAATCATGAGACACAGTAAAACACTGCCTACTACGAGGCTGAAAATACCCCGCATATTTTGCATGGGCAGTATTTTCGCTACCAATATTACCAGTACCGATGCGATGGCCACATGGGGTATATGTCTGGAGACCGGACTTATGGGAGATAATTTTTCAAGGCAGGGATATAAATAGAAAATCCATATGCACAAGAAGAACAACAGGATTACCTGTAACCCTACTATCGCTGCGGATGAGATTTTATTGCTATTCTGAATCAGGAGGTAAAACTTTTCCAAACCATAAAACAGCAGAAGTAATTGAATCCAATTTGTCATGATGCAATAACGAGGATCAATCACAGAATAAGCAATATGAATGATCGTATAAAGAACCAGGAAGATTGCATAGGCAAGAATTTCCCATTGCCGCTTCCAAACGCCATATCCAAACGCCCAGAAAGAACCGATGGTCAGCATTATTTTTGTAAAGAAGGAAAACCAGACTGTCAGGCGGGGAGGCCAGGAGGGCGGGAATATAAAAAGCGGCTGAATCGATGCTCTCCAGATTAAGGCCAGATATTCCAGCGGAACATTTTTCCCTTCGGCAGTCACTCCCATTTCTTTGAGATAATGAGTAGTGCCGGTTGAATGCCAGTTTACGATCAGACCTGCCATCCATGCTAACAGGGGAATCGCAGCCAGAAAAGACCATACAAAAGCCATCAGACGATCTTTCCTGGTTTTGGCTTCTATTTGATTTAGTAGAAAAGTAACCACAATGAGGGCGGCCCCTTCATATCGGACCATCATCGCAATGGAAGCAAAAAGATATGCCCAGCGGGATCTCCGGGATAGGAAAAAGAAGGTCAAAACCGTGAAAAAAAACAAAGGAATTTCCGCAATCGGTTCCTGAAAATACTGGATAGTCCAAGGATTTATCAGGGAAAGAATGCTGATTATAAAGGCAGGGAAACAACCGATGGTTTTCCTGCAGGTAAGCCAGATGAGAAGGCCGGTAAAGGGGAAGATCAGGGCATTTAGTAAACGACCGGCAGTCAGATCGGGATGCTGACCGCCGACAAAATAACTTATAATGGCCTGTAAAAGCCCTACAACCGGAGCTCTTTTGTCACCCCAGGGAATATCCCCCAAAAGGATTTGATGGCCCACTCGAACAAAGGCAGGAAAATCAGGGCTGGGAACTACTTTGTGATCAAAGTAAATGACCGCTTCATACACACCGAAACCAAGCAGAACCACAGCTACGATATAGTTATAATAGTGAGGCGAGGATTTCGAAATTATCCGATCGTCAATCCTGCCAGGCTCATGTGCCTTCCCGGGAGAAGTATTAACACCTTTCTTTTTTGTTAAAAAACTTTTTCTTTCCTTTACATTTATCTTAATTTTATTTCGTCCCATAAAATTAAATGCTTTTTCCAATTAGAATGTGGAATCTTCAGATTCGTCCATGTCAGATTCATCCATATCCTCCGACTGGTTTTCTTCAGGTTCCATAGCGGGTTCCATGCCCGGCTGCATGCCTGCTTGCGGGCCCATGGCGGCCTGCATGCCGACGGCGGCGAGGGATTTGATCAGATCACCGGGGACGAAGATTTCGCCCCTGGCCCGGCCGTTCTCCAGAATGGCTGACATGCCAACGGTACCCTGAATCTGGCTAAACATCCCGGTCATCATCATGACCATGGGATTCATACCCGGCTGGCCCTGCATATTGGACATCATGCCCATCATCGATTGCATATAAGGCCCGATATTAATAAAAGCATAAACGTTGGCCTGGGAGGGCAGATTGGCGGCCGCCTGGGCGATATTGGCATCCTTGTCGAGGCCGGTGGGATTGTTTTTGGCAAGAGTAATTGCCTGCTGCAAGGCCCCTTCGCCGGTGCAGGCGGCAGTCTGGTGTTCGTTAATTATGCAAATTTGTTTGGACATGGTGTTCTTTCCGCCGGTCAACATGGTCATGGCCTGTGCGGATTCGGCGGGCACATTCATTTGCGAGAGATCCATAATGGCTTCGTCATAGCTGAGGTTTTCGACCTTGCCGGCATTGGGAGTAAAGGTCAGAGGGACTTTTGTGCCCATCTGACCTGATACTTTGGTAAAGGCGGCCGAGAGAGACTGGGCGTTTTTAAGGATTTGCTTGATATTGGGATAATCGCCGATGCTGATCATTTGCATACCGCCGGCCGGATTGGGATTGGCGGGGGGGTACATGGCAACACTGCCGCTGTCCAGTTGGCTGAACAACTGGGTTAATTGTTTTTTCAGATCATTCAGATCGTCGGCCTTCAATTTGCCGGCCAGTTGGGGATCCCCGGACATGGCATCGACCGCGGTATTGATGAGATTGGCGGCGACTTTGGGGTCCCACTTGAAGGCGGCGGCGGTAAGGAAATTGCCGGTCGGCAGATTCGCCAGGGAAGCAACGCCGGTTTTGGGATGATTGCTGAGATAATTGGCCATGACCGTACCGGGCTGGGCCTGGGTTTCGATCTGGAGATTGATGCCGTTATTGGCCAGCCGCAGGGCTGCCGAGAGATTCTGAAGTTCACAGAGGCGGTCCACGGCTATGTTCATCAGGCTGGCCATGCCGGGATTCTGGTTGAGCTGGGCATCCTGAGTCAGACCTGTTTTCATTTTCTCACGGAAGGCCGGGAGGACTTTCTCCAGCTTAAAGAAAAGAGCCGCATCCGCTTTGTCAAATAACTGCTGGTCTGGTTCAGCAAGTTTAATCCCTTTGGGTAGGCCCGAAACTTTGGCCAGAGCTGGAGCACTGTTGCACAGGAGCAGGTGTTTGGGGAAGGGCTTGAGGAACATGCCCTTGTCCGGAACGGACCAGGTACCAGGGGCGGCGGCATCTTCCACCGCACTCATCATGCCCAGGGCGGCCTTGCTGTCGGTGACGGGGATTTAAACCGCCATCGATTCTTCCATATTGTCCAGATCGGTAAAGGCCAGAGCGACTCCCTGAGAGGCGTCCAGCAGGCCCGGAATTCCCATCTGCATGGCCAGGAGCTGGTCCACGCTAATGGGCATGTCGGGGGAAATCAATCCCATCTGCTGGGCGAAAGAGGTTATTTTCGGCCCTAATTCGGAGATGGGTTTGGTAGCGATAACCAGGATGGCATCGGCGGGCATTTCGTTGAAGATGGCTGGGGCTGCCGCCTGGCAAAAGCCGAC
>JAKJEP010000234.1 GCA_022705365.1 Planctomycetota bacterium
TTGAAATCCGGGGAAATGCCTGGTTTCATTCATATGTATATCGGTGAAGAAGCCACCGCGGTCGGTGTTTGTTATAATCTGCGGCCGGTTGATTTTGTCACCAGTACCCATCGTGGTAACGGCCATGCGCTGGCCAAGGGTATGCCCGCCAAAATACTGATGGCCGAGCTGTTTGGCCGGGATACCGGCTGCTGCCATGGCCGGGGCGGAACGATGCATCTGTTTGAACCGGAAATCGGCTTGTTCCTTCCTCGGTTGGCATTGCCATGAGTGCCAAGACCCGTAAAACCGATCAGGTTGCCGTAGGCTTCTTTGGGGATGGTGCTTCCAATCACGGTTCCTTCCATGAATCGCTCAATTTTGCCGGTGCGATGAAGGCCCCCGTGGTTTTTGTCTGCGAGAACAATCTGTACGCCACCTCCATGCCATTGAAAAAAGCAACCCAGAATCCGGAAATTGCCACCCGTGCGGCTGCTTATGGAATTCCGGGTGTGGCAGTTGATGGCAACGATGTTCTGGCCGTCTATCAGGTCACCAAGGAAGCCATCGAACGGGCCAGGGCCGGCAAAGGTCCCACCCTGATTGAGTCCAAGACCTATCGGCTGGCCGGACACCACGAAGGGGAACCGGTGGCCGGTACCTATCGGACCTGGGAGGAACTGGAAGAATGGAAACAAAGAGGCCCCATCGAAAAACTGAAAAAACAACTAGTGGAAGAATTTAAACTGGCCACCGAAAAAGAGATCGAGGAAGTCGAGGCCCATGTCGATCAGCAGATTTCCGAAGCCATCGATTTCGCCCGGAACTCCCCCATGCCCGATACCGCCACCGTGCACGATCATGTCCTGGCCAATCCGATTAATCCCGAATTGCCCGCAACCCCGGATAAGCTGCCAACCGTCCAAAAAGGCTGGCTGGCAGCGGTCATGGACGGCATTTCGGAAGAATTCAAGCACAATCCGAATATCATCTACTTTGGTGAAGGGATCGGCGAACGCGGCGGCTGTTTCGGCCATACCAAGGGCTTGTGCTGGCCTTCACCGGCGCCTCCGTCGGCTGTTCCGGTACCGGCGTTCGGGCGGTGGCCGATTTGATGTTTTCCGACTTTTTGTTTGAGGCCGGCAGCCAGATCATCCATCAGGCCGCGAAACTGCGTTATATGAGCGCGGGGAAAGTGGAAGTGCCCATGGTACTTCGCGCCCCCTTTGGTTCGGTCAAACAAACCGGACCGCATCACAGCGGATCCTATTATCCCATGTGGGCTCATGTCCCCGGCCTGATCGTGGTGGTTCCCTCCAATCCCGCCGATGCCAAGGGTTTGATGAAAACCGCCCTGCGTGCCCATGACCCGGTGATTTTCATGGAACACAAGGCCCTCTTCGGCAGCAAAGGCCAGGTCCCGACCGAGGAACATTTTGTCCCCTTCGGCCAGGCGAAAGTGGTGCAGGAAGGCACCGATTTGACGATTGTTTCCTGCGGCCTGCTCCTGCAGCATAGTGTTACCGCCGCCCAGACGCTGAAAGCGAAGGGCATTTCCTGCGAAGTGATCGACCTGCGCACCATCGTGCCGCTGGATGTGGAAACCATCGCCGCCAGCGTTGCCAAGACCGGCAAACTTCTCATCGTGGATGAAGCCTGGTCGATGTGCGGCGTGGCCGCGGAAATCTCCGCCGCCATGATGGAACTGGCCTTTGATGAACTGGATGCCCCGATCGGCCGTATCTGCACCGATCCGGTTTCCTTCCCCTTCAGCCCGGCCCTGGAAAATGAGTTTATCATTACCCCGGAAAAAATCGTTACGGCTGCTCAGAACGTACTGGCTGGCCGCCCGATTCCCCAGATTCGTTTTTCCGGCAAAGCGGCCCCGGCTGCACCCCCCGTTGCCCCGCAGCCTGTTGTTGTGGCAGCTCCTGCTGCTGCTCCTGTTGCTGCGGCCCCGCAAACCCCGGCAGCCGGCCCTGCAAAGGCCACGGTTGAAGGCATCCCGGTCATTATGCCCAACCAGGACCTGACCATTACCGAGGCGAAAGTCGTTCGCTGGCTCAAGAAGCTGGGCGACGCCGTGAGGACCGGTGAGCCGGTCGTCGAAGTGGAAACCGATAAGGCCGTCTCGGAAATAGAATCACCCACCGACGGTATTCTGGCGGAAATTCTGGCTCCTGAAGAAACCCTGGTCCCGCTGGCCGAGAGCCTGGCGATTATCAAACCGAAGTAAACCAACTGGAAGGAAAAATAGTATGACTACACAGATGTCCATGACAACTCCGCGAAAAGGGCGTTTACGTGTGTCTCCCCGTGCTCGCCGCGCAGCGCAAAAGCTGGGACTGGATATTACTGCGATTTCCGGCTCCGGTTTCAACGGCAGAATCGTGGAAGCGGATGTTCTCCGAACGACCGAAACCCGCAGGCAACTGCTGGAGCCGATTGAAAAAGAATATAACATTCGGGTAACGCTCACCGATTTCATTATTTATGCCCAGGCCCTGGCCTTGCGCGATAATCCGCTTGCCAATCGCATCTGGCAGAACGAAAAGATTGTGCAATTCCCCACCTGTAATATCGGCATCCTGGTGTCACTGGATGACGGCCTGCTGATCCCAGTGATCGCTCAGGCGGACCAACTGGGATTGGTGGGACTGGCGTCAAAACGCGCTCAACTGGTTGCAGCCGCCCGGGCCGGAAAAATGCCCGCCGACAACCAGTCCTGCCCGACCGCTGTCAGCAATCTGGGCACTACCCGCGTGGATGACTTCATCGCGATTATTCCGCCGCCCCAGAGCAGTGTGCTGGCGATAGGCCGGGCGGCACCCCGCCCCTACGTAGTGGATGGCCAACTGGCCGTTCGCCAGACCATGTATCTGTGTCTATCCATCGACCATCGGGTCCTGGACGGCATGATCGCCGGCAACTATCTGGGCCGGGTGGTAGAACTGCTGGAAAATCCGGCGTTGATGCTGGTTAAAACGTAAAGAAACAAGCTAGTCAATATCTAGCTGCTTCCAACGGTTTTAAAACTGGAATTGCAACTGGGTGCGCAGCAGGAACAGGCTGTTATTCTGAATGCCGTTAAAATTGGTGCTGGATGAAACTTTCGGCAGGTCGTCGATATAGGTTATATCCATGGATAATTTCAGATCCTGCCCTTGCAGATACCAGTTCCAGCCGCCGGCATATTCGTAACTGTCATTGGTGTTGTCAACACAGACCCCGCCCACCCGGCTGACCAGTTCGAAGACTCTGGGTACGATAAATTGTCCGGCCTGCGCATACCAGCCGTAGTTGTCAAGCTCCAGGCCGTTAATTCCATATAAATCATACCGGGAGAGAAATTCGGTATCGGTAAAATCGTCATCAAAACCAACTTCCTGGCTGTCCAAATCAGCATGTTGGTAGTACCCTTCGACCGTGGCAGAAAAGCCTTTATATTTGTAGGAGACATCGGAGCTGAGCAACGTGACTTCGCCGCCGGCCTCGACAATGTTGCTGCGTCCATCGCCGCTTTTCACGAGGACGCTGTAACTATCGCTGGAACCATTGGCGAAATGGTCCTCGGAACGATCGTTGGTATAGGCGAAGCTGGAACCGACCTGCATAACCGGTTTTTCATGCATCATCAGGTCCGATTCGTCACGGAAGTCATCCGGAGTGGCGCCAAACAGGGGCAATGAGACCCTGGCCGCCACGGCGGGGCTATTGTCATTTTGCGAGAAAGGAACATTCTGGCTCTCATTGACTCCCCCGAAAAGACCCGCCTGATAATAAATTTTTGTGCCGGCCAGAGGATGGCCGCCGAAGAGGCCCACCCCCGTACCGCGGCCAATATTGAAAACGGTAGTGGCCAGAGATCGATCAATCAACATTGACGTGCTGGAACCGGTGTTATACTGTTTGCTGAAAGGAGCTTTATAATGTCCGCCTTCAATCCCCAGCTCAGGCAGAAAGGTATAGGATAGTTTATAGTCCAGCAGAGAGGCGTGGTTTTCATCATCATCGTCCATTTCCAGGGTCAAGTTGTAAATCAGGTCTCTAAGCACATACCCCTTCAGGTTCAAACGTGCCCGTTCCAGTTCAAAGTCGCTGGCACTAGCGTCGTTATCACTCCGGCTGGGCAAGCCTTCCCGGGATAGTTTTTTGTCACCATCGTCCGTAAGGGCATAACTATATCGGAACTGCAGTTGTGTGTCGAATTCCAGTTTAAATTGCCGGTCGGTGCTTTTAATGAAAAACCGGCGGTCGTAGCCGGCGTTCAAACCGCTATCGGCAGCAGATTCCTGCATAAGCTCACTTTCCCACTTTTGCAGCATCGCTGAATTTTTGTTGTGGAGAATCTGCTGGTTCAACTGGGCTTCCAAATGATCGATTCGCTGCTGCATGGCATCCAATTTTGCCTGGATGTCATCGTCCTCGGCAGAAACCGGCAAAACGGCCGCTGACCATACTATCAGTAGCAGGGGTACTATTTTTTTCATTTGCCATTCCTCAAGCTTACAAATTCCACATATTAACACTTCGCGATGAACAAGAGAAGGATTTTAGTTTTTCCAGTCCCACTTCCGCCAGGTCGAGTCCGGCCGAACCTGCATCTGAAGGATGGCAATCTCGCTGTCCACCAACGCATCGGTGGCCCGGATTTGTGCTTCATACAGATCATTCCGAGCCTTCAGGACATCGCCTACATTGGTGCGGCCGAAGGATAAAAGGGCCAAGCCATCCTTCACGCGTTTTTCCGCCAGTTTCCTGCTTTCCAACTGGAGCCGGTACCGTTCGGTTCCTTTTTCCCAATCCCGATACGCTTCGCGCACATCCGCGATAATCTTATTGACTTTTTCTCCATAGTCCCGATGACGCAGGGACAACTTCATCAGATCTTTGCGAAATTCATTATACTCGCATAACAGATCAAACGGCAATTTTTCGTCAAAATCCAGAATAAACTGATTTTCCAGATATTCCAAGGTTGCATACTCAATTGGCTCCGGAGAGACTTTTCGGTGGTAGTTAATCACATTCAAGCGGCCCCGGGAATTGTAAGCGATTTGAAATATTTTCCGCAGTTGGTCCGTCAACTCATCCCCCAGGTTGGCCAAATCCAAACGGTTCTCCAGCACATTTTCTATGACTTCTTCCCGGAATCTCCCTCCTTCGGATTCATTCCGGTTCCGTAATGCCTCCAGCTCTTTTTCATCCAGATGAATCTCCGTGCGTATCGGGATTCCCGACTCCAGTTTAAACTGGTCCAGCAATTGCTCGTAATCCCCCCTGGTATCCAGGTATTTCTCCCATGCCTGCGATTTTTCCTGATAGGCCCGATCCAGTTCGGATTTCTGTATTTGGCCGGTCTCCAGCATTTTCCCTGTTTTTTCACAAGTCTCTTCCAGGGCTTTGTAATGATCCAGTGCAGCCTGGACCGCATCCTGCCCCTGTAGTGTACGATAATAACCGATTGTTATCCACACCGCAAACTTCGTGCGAAAATGATGGAACGAACGGACCTGGTACAGGGCATCTCTCTCCAGTTGCAGCCGTCTCTCCGTTATGTTGTCCTCCCACCGTATTTTCTTTTGCAAAGGCTCTGCCAACGAGCTGTTCAGTTCCGGTATCGTTCCTGTCCGCAGGGCTTCCGTGAGAACCGCGGACCACGTCTCGGCCAATTCTGCCGTACTTGAGATTGTATTCGCCATGGTTTTGCCGCTGCCTTCCGTGACTGCTG
>JAKJEP010000235.1:0-1614 GCA_022705365.1 Planctomycetota bacterium
GTTCGGCATCAGCGACGACGACGGGGTGGTCATGGGGACGTTCCTGATGCAGGAATTCAGGGACAGCAATCCGGAAACGGTCCAGCAGATCCGGGAGGCGACCATCCGGTCGGGCAAGCGGCGGATCCGGGCGGCGCTGATGACCGGGACGACGACAATGCTGGCGCTGGTACCGGTGCTGACGCTGACGGGGCGGGGCGCGGATATCATGGTGCCGATGGCGATTCCCAGTTTTGGGGGGATGACCATTGAGATTATTACGATGCTGATTGTGCCGGTGCTGTATTGCGGGTGGAAAGAGCTGAACCTGAAAACGGATTGAGGCTGTTGGCGAGGCGAAAAGAAAGTTCCTGCGGCATACGGCACCACGGAGGTGCTGCAACAGGCGGCCAAACCGCTCCCCGGCCTGGCATTATACCTCCGCATTGCCTTTCCGTTCATCGGCAGCGGCAGGAAGGGAATTGGCCTTCCATATATACCGGTTCGCATCCGATCCATGGGAATTGGCATCCGCTACCAGCAAATCTCCACCCGACAAATGAGATTTTGCATCTCAGGAAAGTAAGTTTGTATCCAATCCATGCGAATTCACATCCGGCTATTGTGAATTTGCATCCGGCAGATGCAAATCGGTATTCGATGGATGCGAATGGACTTTTCCTCGATGGTAACCGGATTTATGGACCTTGCGGCCTGCTTCGCCGCAAAATCGGCTGCCTTTATGCCGTTGTAAGTAATTGACAGGGCATATGATACGGCGGGCAGGGGCCAGCCGGCCGGTTTTCCACCTCCAAAAAAGCCCCAGCCGAACCGTCCCGCGGCTGATAGGACGGGTGTGCGGCAAAATCAGGTATTTCTTCCTTACCTTTGATTTCCGCTATTTGCTTTTTATCACGGAGGTATGTGAAATGGCCCAGTATCCTCGCAATCACGCCCAGGTGGCGGCCCTGGTGGATAATATGACGCCATGAAACAGCAGCTCAAGTTGGCCCAGGTGGATTGTGCCGCCGCGCCGCCCGTCCGGCGGAGCCGCCCGGACAGCCGGGCCGCCTGGAGCTGGCCGGCAGTCTGGACCATTCCCTCACGCTGTGCTGGCAGTAGCAGGCGCCGGCGTATAACCGCCGCCACCCGGTGCAGTGCTATCAGATCTATCGCCATGCGGCGGCCGCGGCCGCCGCGTCGTCAGGTTCGTGGCTGCTGGCCGGCACGGCGATGGAGGAACAGGTTACGCTCACCCACCAGCCCGCCGGCCAGCTGGAATACCGCGTTACCGCCCTCAACCGCGCCGGCGAAAGCCTGCCCAGCAACACCGTCACCGTCGTGCTGTAACCCGTCGGCGGGGCCGAGAGGCAGGCACGGCCTGCGGCGAAATCGCCGCGGTGCTGGCCGCACGGCAGATCGCCGCGGGCGTAAATGGGAATATGACGCTCCCGTTGGTCGCTTGTAAGTCTTTATTTTGGGATTTTGTAAATTGCTGTAAGTGCTTATTTTTGGTTTTCAAAAAACAGCCGTAAGTCGGTATATTTGGTTTGGGGAAATTGATGTAAGTCCTTATTTATGTGAAAATCAATAGTCCGATAATAAAGTAGGGATTATAACGGTTGTAACGGTTGG
>JAKJEP010000235.1:1624-5704 GCA_022705365.1 Planctomycetota bacterium
CCCGCCGGTCGCGGTATTACTTGCCACTTACTACTCTTGTAATTCGTAACTCGTAATTCGTAATTTCTTCTTTCTCCGAACAATATTCATACTGGCAGAAATAGCAAACCAGGTTGTTCCCTAAGCATTTTCCTTAGCAACTCTAAATATTTCTCTTATACCCCTGCTTTCGGGGAAGGATATAGTCCAAATAGTTTCTTCACCATCGGACCGTGAAAAGAATTGTATCTGAAAAAAGTCATTTGTCAGCTTTTCGCATTTGTTTTTGACAAGGCCCAAATCAGAGAAGGCAGTGTTTTTGAGAGATCTGATCGTATAAACATTATTAGAAATCCCCATCATGTTTCGAAGAACATCTAGTACCTGTCAAGCGTGGAAGTGCGATGTGCTTTCCGCATAAAGGACGTAAAAAAAGGGAAAACCGGACTAGCGCCGTGCCTGGAAAGGAGAATGGTATGAACAATAGGAAACGGTTTTTTTGTGTGATTGCCGTGGTGGCGTTGCTTTATAGCGCCGCCGTCAGCCAGGAATTGACTCCGAAAGAACAACTGGGCAAAGACTTGTTTTTCGACACCGATTTGTCAGTCCCTCCCAGGCAGTCGTGCGCATCCTGCCATGATCCGGCAGTCGGCTTCACCGGCCCGATTTCATTGGTGAATGCGAGTGGGGCCGTCCATCCGGGGGCCATCCCGGTTCGATTTGGGAATCGAAAACCGCCCATGGCCGCCTATTGCGGCGAAAGCCCGGTGCTTCATTATGACCAGATCCTGGGCAAATGGGTCGGCGGTATGTTCTGGGACGGACGTGCTTCCGGCAGCAGACTGGGGGATCCGTTGGCCGAGCAGGCACAGGGGCCTTTTCTGAATCCTCTGGAACAGAATATGCCTCATGCTCGCCAGGTGTGCATCAAGGTGGCTATCTCGGATTATGCAGGCCTATTTGAAGAGGTCTGGGGGCTTGGTTCTCTGGACTTTGCCAGGGACGTGGACGGTGTTTATGAGCGAATCGCCCATTCCGTCGCAGCCTATGAAAGGAGCAGCGAGGTCAGTCCGTTCACCTCAAAGTTTGACCTGTTCTGGGATAACGCCATAACCGCCGGACTTGATGTATCCCAGATTGGATGCGCCGGCAGTGCCATGGGCGGCTGCGGTATGGGCGGCGGCGGAGGAGGTATGGGCGGTGGCGGAGGAGGAGGAGGAGGTAATACCATCGGATGGTGAGCCTTCCGAGGTATGGGGCTGACCGACCAGGAACTCCGGGGGTTGGCCGCCTTTAACGATCCCGGCCGGGCCAACTGCGCTTCCTGTCATTCGCTTACACCAGGTGAGGCCGGTTATCCGCTGTTCACCAACTTTGCGTACGACAACCTGGGCCTCCCGGCCAATCCGGAGAATCCATACTATACCATGCCCAAGAAGTGGAATCCCGACGGGGCGAAATGGGTCGATCCCGGCCTGGGCGGCTATCTGAAGAGCGCCGGCTATGATGAAGCGATCTCCGCGGCCCAGTTGGGAAAATTCAAAATTCCCAGCCTGCGAAACGTCGATTTACGTCCCTCCGCGGATTTTGTCAAAACCTACGGGCACAATGGATTTTTCAAATCACTGGACGAAATCATCCTGTTCTACGCCTGGCGCGGGCTGGTAATGAACGGCGGTCTGGGGCTGGGCGGGATGGGCATGGATTGTGAGATGATGGGCGGCGGCGGCATGGGGGGTATGGACCCGGCCATGATGTGCAATCCAAATCTGTTCCCGCCGCCGGAAGTCAACCAGAACCTGACGCCGATGAATCACTTTAATATGATGGACCAGGAGAACATCCTGCTCTTCTTAAAGACGCTGTCGGATGGTTATGTAGCGGAATAAAAACAGCGGATCCGATGAAGATCCGGACGAAGGAAAACGAATCCGCTTGATTCTGCGGCCTGTTTTTCAAATAAGAATGCGGTTCTGTAGAGAATGCATTAAAGTAACACCGAAAAAAAAGTTTCGTGTAAATTCATAGGTAAGGAGTGCCCCTTTGAAAGCCACACTCTTGGAAGTGATCAAGTTCAACAATACCCGTGATCTTCCCGACGTCTTCTGGACGCTGGGCGAGGTGCCGGAAAACCGGTTACCCATGACAAAGTATGGAAATCATCGGGATTCTGGCTACGCGGTAAGCAAAAGACTGACTCCCTCTAAGCATATTCCTTATGGTCTTTCCCTGACGGCCGACATAGAGTGTAAGCGTATGAATTAAACCTGTTCAGATCAAAATCGGATGTTTTTCAATATTTCATATGGTTTGAAGTGTAATAATGAATTGGAGTGCGGCAAGAGTTATGTTTTGCTTGATAATCAGTTGTATCGATAGCCCAGCGAAAGGAGCGGTGCAGGCGGATTCGCAGGCGGATTGGCTGGCATCCTTGCATAACGATGGCATCGTGGTTCAGAATGAGCTGGGGTGGGAATATGGTTATATCAGCAATTATACGGGGATGGGAGGAGTGTATTACGGCTGGCATCCCAGTTTCTTTTACTGGGAGTCGGGCAGCGGTGTTCAGATTGCCTGGCCTGCCGGCCAGCCTGAACCGGGTCAGACCTGGGGGGAGGGAGGCGATTCCACCGGCTCTCGCCCGCCCATGTCATGGATGGATGGTTGTTACCCCTGGGCAGGGAGTGAGATAAACCAATATGCCGCGACACGCTGCTGGACTAGTGATTACACCGGTCTTTGCCGCGTGTCCGGCACGATTGGCCGCTATTTTGATCGCACCGTAGTAACCGGCTTCGATGTGATCTTCCGGGTGCAGATCAACAGCGGGTATCTGGAGGAGGTTCCGCTGTACAGCCGGCATATCGCCTTTGACGATACGAATCTCCATGACTTCACGATTGAAAACCTGCCCCTGCGGGCCGGCGATCGTCTGTATTTTCTGGTCAATGCCGCCGGCTGGAACGCCAGCGGCAGTTGGATGAAGATGGCGGTCCAGGTGGAATCGGTAAGCGAAATGGTGGGAGATGCCACGGCAGATTTATGTGTGGATTTACACGATGTGGCGGCATTGGCCGGTAAGTGGGGCAGGACCGGCTGCCAGGCCGCCGATGGGTGTAACGGCGCAGACCTGAATCAGGATGACCGGGTGGACTTGGCGGACGTAGTTATGCTGGCCGATCATTGGCTGGAACGGCCATATCCGAAGGGGGATCTGAATCGGGACCGCCAGGTGGATATTCTGGACCTGGGGCAATTGGGGGAGATGTGGCTGCGAATAAGCTGCTTCTCCCCCGATTGGTGCGCCCAGGCGGATGTCAATCGTAATGGAAAGGTAGAGATGACAGATTTGGCTGCTCTGGCGGCCAGTTGGCTGGAATGCAGTGCAACACTACCCTGTAGTCCTTGACAATAGTGTGAGGTATAAGTGACCAAAGCAAACAGAAGCGGTAACGTAATTTTTTAAAGGAGAATCACATGAAGGCAAATCAATCTAAACACTTCCCATTTTTGGTATTCCGGAGGATGCTGTGGATCGGTTTATGCGCAGTTTTGACAGGAGGCCCTGTGTTAGCAGATTTTACTGTCCAGGTACGGGATCCCCAGGGTAATCCCGTCAACGGCTTCCGGTATCTGGTGGAAGAAGACACCACCTACGAGGTCATCCCCGGTGTGCCCGCCGCCGACACGCTGGCGGTGGGGATTCATAACAGTTATGCGCCGGTGGTGACGATCCTCGCCGATCCGAACAGCCGGTACTTTGTCTCGGTGTTTCCCTATGCGGATTACACCCTCAGCGGCCATGGTGTGAATCGAAACCAGAATCTGGTCAAAGTCATTGTAAATCCGCATCCGGTGCCGACGGCCCAGATATCCCTGCTGGCTTTTCACGACAACTTTCCCATCAACAATGCCCCCGATCAAAATGAATCGGGTTTGGCGGGATTTAACGTCACCATCTCGGATATGGGCGGGCAGATCATGCAGGATGCCTTCGGCAATATGCTGGGCACCACCTATATGCAGAATCCGGACGGCAGTTTTGTCCTGGACGGGGAAGGAAATCCTATGGTAGATATGATGGGGGATGGTGTTCTACGG
>JAKJEP010000236.1 GCA_022705365.1 Planctomycetota bacterium
TTCAAATCCGGCCAGACCTTCTCCGCAAACCAGCACACCCCGTCGATATTCGGCCGATAATCCATGGTTCCGGTAAACACCAGCGAGGGCTTGCCATCCTGGCCCTCCTCGTCTGCCTGAAAGTAATCAGTATCCACACCATTGCTTAAAACCCCGATTTTATGGGAAAAGCCGGCCAGCAGCTCCGACTCCGCCTGACTTACCACCAGAACCGCATCACAGTTTATAAGCGCATCTTCCTCTAAGAGTCGAACCTTCTCTCCCTCCCGCTGGTACAGCCATTTCGTCAGCCACGAAGCTTTCTCCGCATATGCCAACCATTTCTCGCTATCCACATCCACCAGATCCATAACTCGATGGGCGGCATGAGCCCTCAACAAATAAGGTAGGGTGCTCGAAGAGTATCCCAGTGCAACCGGAAATTCCCGGCCGTGGGATAAATTCGTTACTAATTTCTCCAGTGAAGGACTGTGAAAATAGCCTTCCGTGACTGACCGGCCCGCCAGCATCCCCAAACCTCCCCGGATCAATCCCTTCCGGCCTCCCGCCGGCGCCACCACAATTCTCTCGCATAAATGCCGGATCCCGGCCGCCGATTGATTGTCTTCTTTCGTATGCGCCAGCGTCGCCAGCGTCACGCGAAAATGCTGTGATAAGGCTTTCAATTCCTGAAACGCCCGAAGACGCTCCCCCTTATCAGGCGGGTAGGGCATACGATGAACGATGAACAGCAAACGTTTCACAACCGTTGATCACCTGTTCCTGCGATAGGGCCTTGTAAAAGAAATGTTTCCGGGCATAAAATCAAGATGGTCCTCTCTCCAGGAATTTTTTTGCCGAATCCCGGCACTTAATAATAATACTTACTAAAATACGTCGGAACATACTCCGTCTGGTGCGTCAAAAACATCCCCAGGATCTTGACATCGGCAGCTTTGAGCAAGCCGACCGCCCGTTCCACTGAGACCAGATTCGTCTTGTGCATTTTGACTACCAGCAGCGATTCTCCCATCTCATGCGCCAGAATACAGGCATCCGATATGACTCCCACCGCCGGAGTATCTATCAGAATACAGTCATATTGTTTGCGTAGCTGGGAAACCACCCCGCTCTTAGGAAACGCACCCAGTAAAGTGCCCAATTCCGTCTTGTTCGCCTCGCCGCAAGGGATCACATCCAGATTCGGATAGAACGTCGGATGAATGGCTTCCTCCAACGAATGGCTGCCCCGCAGCACCTCCGCCAGGCCGGGAGTCTTCTCCGTTTGGAGCAATTCACTTAAGCTTCCTTTCCGCATATCCCCGTCTATCACCACGACTCGAATGCCGGGCAGTTCTTCCAATACCAGAGAAAAATTCAAACAGGTTACGGTCTTCCCCTCTCCCGGTTCGGCAGAAGTAATCGCCAGACATAAACATCCTTGCGGCGAACGTGCCATCAGATTGGTCCGGAGCCGGCGATACTGCTCGGACAGCTTCCCCCCACGGTCATGATGGACCACCAGCACGGGCGAATAGTCCTTCGCGCCGACGACTACGGCCTCGCGCTGCGGCGGAACCGAGGGAGCAGCAGATGGAGGCGTAATGCCGGCCTTCCGGTCAGCCGATGGGATTGCCGGCTTCTCCGGCTGACCCGGTTCCTGCTCATGTTTCTTCATTGCGTCCCAAACATTACCCATAGGATCTCCTATTCACCGGCCGGACTCCTGCCGGCGCCGATTTCTTCTTTGCTGGTTTGCAGCCCCCAACAGGTCATATCACGCAGTACCTCCGTTACCATCGCCGGATCGATACAATGCACTCCCTTGACATATCCGACCAGTAAAGCATTATCACAGACAATATTGATCAGCCGGGGAATCCCGTCGGTTGCCGAATGAATCAGTGACAGCGCCTCCGGCCGGAATTCTACCGTTTCTTGATTTTCCGAAGCGATTCGCAGCCGATGATAAATATACGCCGTTGTATCCTCCGCCGTCAGACTGGGCAAATGATAACTCAAAACAATCCGCTGCCGCAGCGGTTCCCACTTCGGCTCCAGCAGCCTCTCCCGCAGTTCCGGCTGCCCCACCAGCACAATCTGAACCAGACGCTGGCCATTCTGCTCCCAGTTCCAAATCAAGCGAATCTCCTTCAGCGCCGCCTGATTCAGGTCCTGCGCCTCATCCAGAATCAACCCCACCAGCCGGCCCCGACTGTGCATCCGCACCAGATACTCCTGCAGATTTTCTTCCAGTACCCCCTTGTCCATAGCCCCAGCGGTCGGAATCCCCAGATGACGGGCAAAACTGCGCAGCAGTTGCTTCTTGGAATCCGGCGGATTCTGCAAAATTACCGTTTGGCAGCCCGGCCCCAGCCGGGAACACAACATCGTCCCCATAAAACTTTTGCCGGCCCCCACCTCCCCCGTAATCAGAACCATCCCTTTCCGCTGCTGAACGGCATACAGCATGTTGCCCAGCGCTTCCCGGTGAACGGAGCTTTCATAAAAATACTTCTCTTCACAGGTCAGGGAAAAGGGGTATTCTTTTAACTTATAATGATTCAGATACATCGGTACCAGTTCCCCGCCGTTACTAACCGCCGGTCTCCTCGGAAGGATGCAGCCGATTCCTAATCTGTTCGGACAGATACTGCACTGGCCTCGCTCGCCACTGTCCATATTCGTCAGGCGCATTCAGACGAAGAGACAAACTGTAACAGCATACGGCAAATGCCAATGCCAACACCAAAAAAATAACAGGAAGCAAAATCCAGCGTTTGACCCACCGCCAGGTCATCTGGGCGGGCGTTAATATAACATCCACATAGCCGTAAACCGGAATGCCCAGGACCCGTGTCGCCTGCTCCGGCGTCATCACGGACCGATCCAGTCGATGGATCAGAATAAGCAATCCAATTCCAAAGGCCAAACCGCCCGCCAGGGCGAAACCCAGCACCTTTATAAACTCCGGCGAAGACGGATAAAACTGCTCCAGAGCCGGCTGCACTGCATTCAAATGGGTGCGGCGCTTGGCTACCTCGGCTGCCAGTGCCATGTGTACATCCCGCAGGCGATCTTCCCATTGCGATAATTCCGCCTGCTGTTCATCCAGTTTCTTCACAATGTCCAGATATTCCCGCCGAATCGGACCGAAATTATTTAATAAATTCTTGTGGGACTCCAGCCGGCTCTCTACCCGCGCCATCTCTTTTTCCGTCATCTCGGCGCTGGCTTTCGTGGTCATCATCTGAATCGCCAGCGTATTATCTTTGTTTGAGCCAAAAACCGTTTCCACCACCGCCTCCGGCTCCGTTTTAAGTAATTGCTCCTCAACCCGTTTAATCTGGTCCCGCCACATAATCACATCCGGATGGGTTTCCAATTTATTGACCAGGGCCGTGGCCAAAGCGTTTTTGGCATTGACCAGTTCCTGATTGAGACGTATATATTCCGGGTTCGGCCCATAATGAACCTCCATCGGTTTACCCGTTCCATTGGGATCCCCCGACGGATCCAGGTCCCCAGGCGTCATTTCCGTTAAGCCCACCAGTGTTTGTTTGGCCACTTCATTCTGCAGACGAAGGGCATCCAGATCCGCATTCAAACGAGTCAATCCCTCGTACAGCATCGCCGGACTATCCGGCAATAGTCCCGCATTCTTAACCTCAAAATCAATCCGCTGCTTCATCAGTTCCGTGTACCGGTTATCGCAAAGGGTAACCTGATTTTCCAGAAACGTTCGGCTGGCACTCAGCCGCTCCACCGACTGTTCACTTACCTGGTTTATGTAATTCGAAACCAGCGTATTGGGCATATTCTCCGCCAGCCAGGGATTGGAATCCTCAAAACTGACAGACACCAGATCCACCTGCGGCGAACTAGTCTCCCATTTAATCTTGATCCGTGCCATAATCTGTTCTACCAGCTTTTGCTTGGCACGCTGCCCTTCCATCGTGAGCTGTCCGTTACTGTCTCGCTGAAAGCCGCGGGTTAATCCCAACTGCTCCACTGCTTTCGTAACCGCCACCATCCCCGCCAGTTCATGCTTCAGCGTCAGCTTCTGCCCTTCAAAAGACTCACTTCCCCGAAGGGTACTGGCATCCGCCGCAATATCCTGCCGACGTTCAAAGATCGTACTCCCCGTATAAGCCAGGGGCAGGTAATGGGCGACGATCAGGGTACCAATCGCAAAAACCGCCAGCGCCATGACCACCAGCGGCCAGCGCCGCGAAACCAGGTTCAAGATCGTACGAACCGTCAAATTCTCCGTATTTTCAGCCATAGCTCTCTTTCTTGTCCTGGTTAGTCACGGTACCGGTCGTATCGTTTCTGGGGATCGACCGCGTATTCCACTTCATACGGCATTCGAGCCGCTTCAATAACCGGACGGGTCGGGAACAGAACCGTTTGCAGCGCTAAACCCACCGCCGCAAAGGGATTCGGCGGCACATTCACCACATCGTCCGGCAGCAGCAGAATATTCTGTGACAAATCGCCTTTCTCAATCATCCGCTTCAGATCCACGATAATCACGTTCGAACCGGCTTCCGTCAAACCGGCCGCTTCGTATTCCTCTTCCTGCTTCTCCCGTTCCTCCTCACTGCCGGTAACCAGGTAGCCGCCTTTGGTCGGCTGCGGCGCACGGGTGATTTGAATCCGTTCCGGCCAGGCCAGATTCGTCGGCTGGCTGACCGCTAAAACATCCAGCAAGGTATCGCATCCCGTCCAGCGAAATGGCCCGGGGCGGGAAACCTGCCCAAACACATAATACTTCTGGGAATTATACTGCGACACCACCACCGTCACGTCCGCCTTTTTATAATACGCCCCGGACGCTTCCAGAATGGCCTCTTCGATCTCTTTGGGCGTCTTGCCCGCCACATAGATCTCCCCCAGCAGCGGCAATACTATCTTGCCATCCGGTCGCACCTGCTGCAAAATCCCGTTGATCTCGGTGATATGCAGCGAACTCAACGACAGGGTATCCGGCGGCAATACGATATATTCCACCCCAGCCACCGGAGACCGCGGCTCACGCAGAAACGCTTCCAGCCGGCCGCGATCCAGACAGCCGCTCGGCACCATCGATAACAGCACGAACAGTAGGTAAAAGCCAACGGTTTTCTTCATTTGTGCATATTCCAGATAAAGTATTGATCTTCGATCTTTTCGACTTTCCTCCATTTGCTCTCACTCTCTCATACTATATAATATCGGTGGATCAATTATTATACTCCTTTATTCTTTATTTGTCCACAAAATTCTTTCCGGTACGGGCCTTTCCTTTTCCCAAAAACACCCTCCTTCGGAATACATAATTATCTTCCCGAAAAGAACTTAAAATCTCAAATGGGCGTCCGATAACCCCCGTCTGCCCCGCCCCTGTGAAACAACCGGCGATTTATCGCCGCCAGTGCCGCCGCCATTCCGATAACATACCTGGTCCCGGAAAATCCTTGAGCAGGCTTCCCATTAATAAACTTAATCCCCCAACCGGAATAACCAAACCCTTCCCTGATAATCTGTTTCGTTTACAACGTCTGGGTAAACAGCCCTTTCATATTAGGGACAAATTTCTGAAAATATTACCTTCCCGCTTTTGTTCTGCCCGGAAATATATCTTAATTTTTTTTTGACACAATAAAAAAGTATGGGCAAACAAAAGTAGGAAGCAACGTCGTGATTCAAAAAGAAAACAGTTT
>JAKJEP010000237.1:0-5344 GCA_022705365.1 Planctomycetota bacterium
ATGTTGGCAGTTCCTCCCTGAAATGCCAGTTGTTTGATATGCCGGCGGAAACGGTCCTGGCGAAGGTGCATGTCGAGCGGATCGGCTCGGCCAAGGCCCCGGCGGAATGGACCCTCGGCGGCGGGCCGACCCGGAAGGCGGACGTTTCGATTCCCGATTATGCCGCGGCGATGCGGTTTGTCCTGGATACCCTTACCGGTTCCCCGACAGGTATTTTGCCATCGATAGCGGATCTGGATGCGGTCGGTTTTAAAGCCGGGCTGGCCAAAGGGATTACCGGCTGCCATTATATGGAGGAAGAGATTCTGGCCGCCCTGGATGACTACAACCGCATCGTGGCCCCTCTGCACAACAAAATTTATGTCCAGGCCATCCGATATTTCCGAAATCTGCTGCCGCATACCCCCTTCATCGGTTTGTTTGAGACGTTTTTCTGTCAGGATCTGCATGAGTACGAGGCCATCTATCCCATTCCCCGGGAATGGACGGAAAAGTATGGCATCCGAAAAACCATGGGGCACGGCGCCAGCCATTTTTACCTCAACCATCGGATTGCGGAACTGATCCGGCGGCCCAGGGAGGAAATCAATATAATCCAGATGCACCTGGGCGGAAGCTCTTCGCTGGCGGCCATCCAGCGGGGCATCAACCGGGGTGGAACCGTCGGTTTTACCACACAGTGCGGCCTGCCCTATTCGAACCGTGCTTCGGATTTCGATCCCTGCCTGATTCCTTTTCTGGTTAGCCGCGGGGAAGGCACGATGGAAGAAGTGATGGCCCGGCTGCTGACGGGGGGCGGATTGTCGGCGCTGTCGGGAATGGGGTTTGATATGCGCGATTTGCAGGAGGCCGCCGACCGGGGAAATGAACGGGCGCGGCTGACGATCGACTTTTATGTGAATCAAATTCGTAAGTATCTGGGAATCGGCCTGGTAACCCTGGGACATACGGATGCACTGGTTTTTTCCGGCGGGACCGGGGAAGCCAGTGCCTACCTCCGCGGGCGCATTCTGGAAAACCTGGAGGAGTTTGGCATCCGGCTGGACGAGGAAAAAAATAACACCTGTTTTCGCCGGGAAGGCCGGATTTCCTCCGACGACTCGAAAATCGAAGTTTGGGTGGTGCCGACCAATGAGGAAATCGTTGTTGCCCGTGAATGCGTAAAACTACTCCATCAAACCACCCCGGAGAGGAAATGACTATGCTAACCTCCCGTGAACGCGTGCGTTGTGCCTTGCATCATCAGGAACCGGACCGGGTGCCGCTGTTTTTCGGTTCCTCCGGTGCCACCACCATTCATGCGCACGGATATGAAAGGCTGAAACGGAAACTGGGTATCGATTCGCCAACGCGTCTGATGTCCCGCGCGATGCAGTATGCCCATGTGGACCGGCGGATCATGGATCTCCTGGGTTCAGATGGCATTCCTCTAAATGTGAAAGCCCCGTCGCCTTCCCCCCTGAGTCGGAATGTCTCGGAAAAAGCTTTTGTCGATGAATGGGGCATCCGCTGGGAACTGGAACCGGATGGCCGGTATTACAGCCCGCCCTATCAAGATCGACCCCTGGAAAAGGCGGGGATTGCGGATATCGAAAACTATCCCTGGCCCCAGGTTATTCATCCCTGCCAATACGAAGGCCTGGCCGAGGAGGCGAAAAATCTGTATGAGAAAACCCCCTATGCCCTGATCGGCAATATCGGTACCACATTGTGCGAATTGATCTATAACATGCGCGGAATGGAAAACTGGATGATGGATCTGGTCGTAAATCAGGAGTTTGCCCACGCCCTGCTGCGGAAAATCACCGATCTGCGGATTGCCGCCATCCAGGCGTTTCTGGACCGGGTAGGGGCCTGGGTGGATGTGTTCATCATGGGAGACGATATGGGGTCCCAGCATTCTCCTCTGATCTCCCCGGCCTTGTATCGCACCATGATCAAGCCGTATCACAAGGAGATCATTGCCGCAATAAAAGCCCATTCGCCGGCGAAAGTATTTTTCCACAGTGACGGCGATATCTATCCGCTGATTCCTGATTTCATCGAGGCGGGCGTGGATCTGCTCAATCCGGTGCAGGTCAGCGCCACCGATATGGGTGATACCGCCCGGTTGAAACGAGAATTCGGGAAAAACCTTTCTTTTTGCGGGGCGATTGATACCCAATGGGTCTTGCCGTATGGTACTCCGGACGATGTGCGAAAGGAAGTTCGCCGACGGATCAGAGATCTGGCCCCCGGCGGCGGGTATATCTGCGCCAGCGTCCATTGTATTCAGCCGGATGTCCCCGTGGAAAATATTATGGCCCTGTTTGATGAAGTGAAAGTGTCAGGCAATTACCCGCTGAAATTTTGAATATCTCAAAAGGAAAACAGGAATAAACGATGAAGGTGGAAACTTTACAAGAATTCTGCGTGCAAGCGATGTTGAAATGCGGGATGTCGGAAGGCCCGGCCCGGATCGCCGCCGAGGTACTGGTTACGACCGATGCCTGGGGTGTCTATAGCCATGGGACCCGGGCCTTGCGGCAATACCTCAAACGGATGCGGGCCGGGGGCCTGAAGGCCCAGGCCCGGCCCCATATCATCCACGAAGGTCCGGCCTTTGCCATGCTGGATGCGGATAACGCCCTGGCGATGGTGTCTGCCTGCAGGGCGATGGAGATCGCGATAGCGAAGGCCAAATCCGCCGGGATCGGTTATGTTACCGTTAAAAACAGTTGCCACTTCGGGGCCGCCGGCTACTATGCGAATATGGCGGAAAATATGATTGGTATGGCCATGAGTAATGTGGATACCAATGTCGTGGCCCCCAGCAGCAAAAAGCCGGTGATCGGCTGTAATCCGCTGGCGTATGCGGTGCCGGCCGGCAAAGAAAAGCCGGTTTTTCTGGATATTGCCATGAGCACCGTGGCGGCGGGGAAAATCGCGGCCGCCAAATTTGCCGGCAAACGCATCCCGAATACCTGGTATGTGGATGATGAGGGGCTGCCGACGACGGATCCGAGTCTGTATCCCGAACATGGGGCCTTGCAGCCGATGGCCGGGCACAAGGGCTTCGGTCTGGCGATTTTGATCGAGGTACTTTCGGCGGTGTTGGCGGGGGCCTTTATCGCCATCGATATTGCCGCGCTCATGCCGCTGGCTGCCTTCCAGGAACGGATGGATCAGATGATCCGCGAAATCCGCAATGCGCCCCGGGCCAAAGGGGCGGATCGTATCTATCTGCCGGGCGAGATCGAATGGCAGCGTTATGAAGAGCAAAAGCAGAAGGGCTTATCCCTGCCGCCCGAAGTCATTGACAGCCTCAACGGTCTGGCGGATGATTTGGAGTTAGAACGATTATTTTAAGATAGGTGACGAAGACAAACCAGAGGAGATATAATGTTGAACCGAATTGTACCAAAGGTTGGTCTGGCAACAATAGCAGCAATTATCTGGCTGGCATACCCGGCAATTGGGGGCGATTTTTATGTCGCGCCCGATGGTAAGGATGCCAATCCCGGCACGGCCGACAAGCCGTTTGCCACCGTGGCCCGGGCGCGGGATGCGGTTCGCCAAAAAGTGGCGGCCGGTCTGGAACACGATGTGGTGGTGTCAATCCGCGGCGGTGTTTATCCCCAGACTGAGACTTTAGTTTTCGGTCCGGAAGATTCCGGCACGGAGAAGTATTCGATCACATACGCGGCGGTAGCGGGTGAGAGAGTGGTCCTGAGCGGCGGGCGGATGATTACCGGCTGGAAAAAGGGAGAAGGTGAAATCTGGACGGTTGAGCTGCCCGAAGTCAAGGCGGGCGAATGGTATTTTCACCAGTTGTTTGTCGATGGACAGCGAGCGATACGAGCAAGAACGCCAAACGCAGGAGTTGGAGATTGGCCGGGAGGGTGGAACTTGATCCCCGGAGCTAATAACAGCGATGCGCATGATGCCATCGTCACCTTGGGGGTGAATCATCCCATCCAGGCCTGGAAGAACCTCACCGATGTCGAGGTGATTTGGATCTGCAACAATGCCGCGACGCGAAAACGCCTGGGAAGCGTGAATGAAAAAGAAAACACCTTTACCTTGCCTCCGCCGCATATGTGGCCGCACGGGTTTACCGGAGAATATAACATCAGCTTTCCCGTCGGAGGTTTCGGGTGTTATTTCGAGAACGCCCGCGAGTTCCTCGACACGCCGGGTGAATGGTACCTGGATCGCCAAGCGGGCATACTTTCCTATAGGCCGCGGGAAGGGGAGGATCTGACGCGAGCCGAGGTGGTTGCGCCGCTGGTCCAAAATACGCTGCTGGCCGTTCGAGGCACGCAGCAACAGCCTGTGAGAAATCTCCATTTCCAGGGTATTCGAGCAGCCTATGCGGACTGGCCGCTGCCGCCCCAGGGCTTCACGGGTCTGTTTGGTTGTCTCCAGCTTGTTGAGCAGAAAGAGCCCCAAGGAGCCTGGAAATTTCACTGGATCGACGCCGCTGTCAGCTTTACATACGCCCGCGGCTGCCATTTTATCGGCGGGGCCGTCGAACACGCCGGCAGTATTGGCCTCAGCCTGCTGAACGGCTGTGCCGAGAACGTAATTGAAGGCAACCACCTCTACGATCTGGGCGGAGGAGGAATAACGGCCGGCGCGATTAGAAACCGCGACACCTGGCAGTGGGCCGATCCTTTGGACAAGGATGACCACAAGAATTATCGTATTGCCAACAATCATATTCACGATTGCGGCATAGACTACTATGACGCGGTCGGCATCCTGGTATGGATGACCCAGGAGACGGTTGTCGCTCATAACCTGATTCATGACATTGCCTACTCGGGAATCGTTCTCGGCGGCAACGAAAGCCCTGAATCGCCGTATTTAGCCAAAAACAACACGGTGGAGTACAATCACGTCTATAACGTTATGCAGGTGGCAAACGATGGGGCAGCGATCTACGTCAGTTTTCCCCAGGCGGATCGTGGCGCCCTGATTCGCGGCAATTTGTTCCATGACATCGCTCGTCCGAATTATCGATTGGGAATTTACCTGGACACGGTCGGAGTGCCGCATGGGTGCGCAGGCTATCACTTTGAGGGCAACGTTGTCTTCCATTGTGAAATTCCCATGAGCCTAGGTGTGAAGAACTCAGAGGAAAATCGGTGCATTGACAATCTTCTCTACAAAGGCGACGGCCCCGCGGCGGAGTTCATAAAAGCTTTTCAAACTCAGGCGGGCCTCGAGCCGGCCTATCGCCGTCAGCTAGTGGGCATCATTGAACCGCCGTGCCAATTTTATCGACTAACTGAGTACAGTCATGCTGTGAACATCTGGTCCGCCCAGCAGTACCATTGGCCCGAAAGGGATGGCGGGGTGG
>JAKJEP010000237.1:5354-5681 GCA_022705365.1 Planctomycetota bacterium
TTCCGCCGTTCCGAAAGCAGGGAAGACTCCCAACACATCCAACTGCGAAGTCTGGATGCCGATGCCAGGTACGAAGTGAAGAACCTTGGCACGGAGACAACGAGTCAACATTCCGGCCGCGAACTGATGGGGGAAGGCTTTCCGGTGACACTCTCCGATCCCAGTCCGACTCATTTAGATGACGGCAGTTGGCATCATATTGCGGTAACCCACGATGGGACCGGGATGCAAACCTATGTCGATGGTGTGGCGGAGGGGCTTTTTGTGCCAATGAGTCCAGGTCCCGCTTCCAGTCATCCTGCCCCGTTCGGTATTGGTGCCAGCCCC
>JAKJEP010000238.1 GCA_022705365.1 Planctomycetota bacterium
GGGCAAAGACGGCCCGTCAATCGGCTGGGCGGTCTGCAATACCATCGCGATTTTCTGGGCCAATATTTTGGGGATTCTTTCCGGGGAATGGAAGGGAGTCGGGAAAAAGGGGTTGACGGTTATGGTGTTCGGATTGACAATATTGCTGGCAGGGGTTGGTATTCTCGGCTGGGCCAACACCCTCTCAGTGGAATAAAAATAGGAGTGATCCAATGAATCGGCGTAATTTTTTTAAGGTAACGGGAACAGGCGTAGCGGCTGCCGTGACCGGTGGATCTTTGATCGGTTCACCCAAAGCGGTATTGGCAGAAAATGGTAATTCTCAAAAAGGCAGCCAGCGGCTCCGTGTCGAACAACTGCAAGCCTGGGAGGCTTTGGCCTATGGCATGTTTATTCATTATGGCATGAGTACCTATGTGGAAAATGAACTGCCGGACGGCAAGGCCCCGCCCAGCACCTATGCCCCGGATAAGCTGGATGTGGACCAGTGGGTATCGGTCGCCCGCGATGTCGGCATGAAATATGCCGTCCTGACCACCAAGCACGTGGCCGGGCATTGCCTCTGGCCCAGCGAACATACGGATTATACGGTGGCCAACAGCGGCAATACCACCGATGTGGTGGAGGCCTTCGTCAAGTCCTGCGAAAAACGGCAGGTCAGGCCGGGCTTCTATTATTGCTCCTGGGATAATCACAACCGCTTCGGCAGCAAGACCCCTTCCGATGGCGGCGGGTGGCAGGAAATGAATTCCTTCCCCAAAACCCAAACCGAACTGCTCACCAAATACGGCCCGATTCTGGAAATGTGGGTCGATATACCGGGCGTGCTGGGTCGCGGCTATCGCACCTTCTTATATAACCATATCGCCCAGCTCCAGCCGGATATCGTGATTATGATGAACAGCGGTTTCGGCGACGGTATCCAGTACGATGTCTCCTACGCCTGGCCCTCCGATCTGGTGGCCATCGAGCGGGGCGTACCGCCGGAAGTGGGGTATCCCAAATACCGCACCATTGAAGGCAAAGAATATTATCTCCCCGGCGAAGTCTGTGATCCGATCGGGGAAAACTGGTTCTTTGTGCCGGGCGATAAGCCCCGTCCCGATGAAGAACTCTTGAATATTCTGCAATCCTGCCGGAACCGGGGAGTGAACTTATTACTGGATGTTCCCCCGGACAAACACGGCCTGATTCCCGAAGAAACGGTTCAGGCTCTGCTGCGGCTGCGTAAAAACGCGGCTTTGTAGTTTGAAGGAGTTATACCATGGATATGAATCGACGAGGATTTCTGACCAAAACCGGATTCGGCGCAGTGGCTGCGGTGGTAAGCGGTTCGGTTTCTTCAATCCCAGCCGCCGCGGCGGAAGCCGGCACAAAACCGGGCGGCCAGCGGTTGAGTATCAAACAACTCCAGGCCTGGGAAGCCCTGCAATATGGCATGTTCATCAGTTTTGGCATGAGTACCTATCTCGGCCAGGAACTGCCGGACGGCAAGGCCCCGCCCGGCACCTATGCACCGGATAAGCTGGATGTGGATCAATGGGTTTCCGTGGTACGAGATGCGGGAATGAAATACGCGGTATTGACGGCCAAGCATGTTGCCGGCCATTGCCTCTGGCCTAGTGCCCATACCGATTATTCCGTGGCCCACAGCGGCAATACCACCGATGTCATCGCCGCCTTCATCAAGGCCTGTGAAAAACGCGGGGTAAAGCCGGGCTTGTATTATTGCACCTGGGATAATCATCATCTCTTCGGCAGCCAAACCCGTACCTACAGCAAACGCGGCTTTATGGAAACCTTCCCCCCAACCCAGCAGGAAGATATGCCGCCTTACACCACCAGCCTGTATCAGAATTTCATGACCGCCCAGCTTACTGAACTGCTGACCCAATACGGCCCGCTGGCGGAGGTGTGGATCGATATCCCCGGTGAGCTGGGCTGGGGCTATCGTACCTTCTTGTACCACTACCTTGCCCAGCTCCAGCCGGATACGGTCATTATGATGAACAGCGGCACCCCGGACAGTATCCAATATAACGTCGCTTACGCCTGGCCTTCTGATCTGATGGCCATCGAAAGGGGATTGCCGCCGGAGACCGGCTACCAAAAATGGCGAACCATCCAGCAAAAGGAGTATTATTTCCCCGCCGAGGTCTGTGACACCATCGGCAAAGAATGGTTTTGGGTTCCCAACGACCCGCCCCGTCCGGACGAGCAACTGCTGTTTACCTTGCAGGCCTGCCAAAAACGGGGGGTGAACTTGTTGCTGGATGTTCCGCCGGATAAGCACGGCCTGATTCCGGATGCATATATTCAGGCCTTGCTGCGGCTGCGAAAAAATGCTAACCTGTAATTATAGGCAACCTCAAAAAATTGTCTTATCCTAGCCCCGACCGTAAGGGAGGGGGTAAAAAACGTCGTTTTTGCTCTTGTATATCGAATTTTTTAGAGGCAACCTATAGTATAGTTTTGTACAAGGAAGGTTAGGCATACTTGGGAGCCGATATGACCATTAAGGAATTTCAGCAGTTAATCAGCCAGAAATATGAAAAACGCGACCGCGAGCGGGGCACACCGGCCACCTTTCTCTGGTTCATCGAAGAAGTGGGCGAGCTGGCCACCGCCCTGGCCGGCAACGACCAGGAAAATAAGGTCGAAGAGTTTGGCGATGTCTTTGCCTGGCTCTGCACCCTGGCCAACATCAATCAGGTGGATCTGGAGCAGGCCGTGCAGAAATACAACAGCCCGAAACACTTAGGATATAAATAACCCCCTGAAAACAGAGTGAATGTTTCACCGGCCCGTTTACAACCGATGAAACATTCACGCCTGAGAAAGCTATTAAGGGAATTCCCACCGAAGGGCAGGGAAAACCTTTTATTTCGTAGCTTCTTCTACTTTTTCGGCAGCATTTTCTACGGCTTCTTGAGTGGCATCGGCCGCATCATCTACCGCTTCCTTGGCTTTATCCGCCGCATCCTCAGCCTTATTTTGAATATCCTTTATGGTTTTATCCACGTTTGGCTTGGGTTCTTCTTTCTTTTTGCAGCCGAACGAAACCAGTCCCACCATCAAAAGTACACATACACCGATCAGGGCTTTTTTCATAACTCTTTTCCTTTCAAATAACAAAAAAACTCTTCATTTCCATGAAACCCAGATACCCATAAGAATATCCAATTATCAAAAAACGAAAAGAAAAAAAACGCCCAACACCCACTTTCTGTCATAATATATTGTAAATAATAGACTTACGACCCATTTTCTTTTGGTTTTTCCCTTTACCAAAGCGATTTTTACCGGGAACGGTTCTGAATAGGAAGCTGGACGGTGAATATGGCCCCGCCGGCTCTCCGGTTACGGACGGTGATGGAACCACCCAACATCTCCAGCAGGTCTTTGACGATGGCCAGCCCCAGGCCGGCACCGGTATGTTCCCGCGTCACCGAGGCGTCCAGCTGATGAAATTTTTCAAAAATAATTTCCTGCTGTTCCTCCGGGATTCCCGGACCAGTGTCGGCGATGGAGATTTGCAGCCGCTGCCGCTCTGCCTCCGCCAACGATAGGCCCGTTGGCGCGGAGGACATGGCAGGTTCGGCGGCGGCTATCGGCTCCGCCGGATTCCGGCCTTCGGTGAGATCGGCCAGATCCCGCATCCGCTCCAAAGGGAACACGACTTTGGCTTCGATCTCGATTTGGCCGCCTTCGGGTGTAAATTTGATGGCATTGCTGAGCAGATTAAACAGAATTTGCTGGAGTTTGCCCGGATCGGTTTCGATTAAACCCAGGGCCGGGTCCAGGGTGTGAGTCAAAGTCAGTTTTTTCTGCTCCATCAAAGGACGGGTAAAATTCAGCAGAACCTCCAGGATATCCGGCAGCGAACACCGGGCCCAGTGCACCTCCATTTTGCCCGCTTCCATTTTGGCCAGGTCCAGCAAATCATTAATGATCCCCAGCAGCATATGGCCCGAATCCAGCACGTTTGCAGCATACCGCACGGTTTTGGGATCGTCTCGCTGCTGGGCCTGGTCTTTCATAATTTCTGCAAAACCCAGAATGGCGTTGAGCGGGGTGCGCAATTCATGGGAGACATTGGCCAGGAATTCGCTTTTCAGCTTGTTGGATTCAAATAGAGCGACATTTTTGGCTTCCAGTTCGCCCAGCCGCATATCGAGCGCCCGGTTGGTTTCCCGCAGCCGGTCGTGGGCAATTTTCAATCGTTCCAGCATGTGGTGAAACGCCTGGGCCAGCCGCTCATACTCATCGCCGGTTTTGATGTTCTGAGTGATGGAGATGGCTTTTTGCCAGGATTCTTTCGGATCCTGGCCGGGATCGGCCGGTTCTTCGCTGGGAAGGGTTACGTGTTCCGCCGCATCCCGCAAAGCCCGCATCGGCTGCAAGATGAACCGCTGGGTAATCAGATAAAAGGTGATGACCGCACAAATACAGGAAAGCAGGCCGGCCAGGACGATGAAGATTCGGTTGAAGAGAAGTGTAATGCTGGTTTGGCCGGGCGGCAGGAGTACGGAAACGGCGCCCACCAACTGCCCTTCGGTGAAGGTGGGAGGGGCTTCTGCGTCCGCGGCGGCGGCCGGCGCATGACAGCCGCCGGTCAGACAACTTTTCTCCGCGCGGATAGCCCGCAGATACCGGCTGGGCTGGGAAGAAGGGCGTAAAGCCAGAAAATCGCTGAAAAAACCCTGTTTTTCGTTCGGGTCCAGCTCGGCGGTTTCCTCCGGCGGATATTCTTTCAGTTCAAAGATTTCCACCTCGTGTTTGTGTTTGATAAATTTCCGGATGCCTTTGCGCAGAAAGGAATCCTGAGAGATCGAATCAGGCAGGGGATCGGCTTTGGTATCCGCCGGTTCAGTCGGGCCGTTGGGCAGAAGTGAATACAAAGGAATCCAATGGGTGACCGGGCGGGGCTGGAGGGCAGCGAGGTCCATCTCTTTGAGGGAGGCCGTGTCCATTTCGCGGGGGGCCAGAACATACAAATCGATTTCGGCCGGGGACGTATGTTCCTTTTTTTCGCTGCGGACCCAGCGGGCGGGCATGATGGATTCCTCTTCCGCCTCGCTCAGGGCCAGCGGAGGATTGGGAGAAGAGGGCCGGGTATCCCGCGGGGGCTGGAAATGCAGCTCCAGAACATGCTGCAATTCGTTTTTGGCCAGTTCCTGCTTGCCCTGCTCGACCAGCTTATCCATCCATATATATGGGACATACAAAGTCACCGCAATGATCAGAAGGACGGCCGCGGCAAATCCGATCTGACATTTTGCTGCCAGCGAAAAAGAGAATCGATACCATTTTGCCATACTTACAACTCCGGAGCTATTGTACCCTTTCGGGCGGCGGAATGCAAATCTGTATCCGGCCGATACGCCCGGTACCGGCTATTTTTTGCGAACCGGGCGTTTCCCGGGGGAGCGCCGTTTGTTGGCCGGTGGGATTTTAGGCTGCGATTGGAGTATTTTTTCCCGCAACGCAGTACGCCCCAGCGATTCCAGCAGGGGAAACACTATTTTTTGGCTGGCCGGCTCCTGGTAGTGCAGCAGCGCCATTTGCAGCTTTTTTTCCTTCCGCCCTTTGGGAACGTATAGTTTCCGGCCCTGCGGGTCCCGCTCCGCCACATACATGGCGGTGGAGAGCGTCAGCGGCGAAGGGGTGAAATCCTGCA
>JAKJEP010000239.1:0-2770 GCA_022705365.1 Planctomycetota bacterium
GTAGAATCGTAAAAACACCGGCGGCGGCCACTGCCTCGATTAATTCCCGCCGGGAAAAGAATCGGGCACCGGATGGAACCATTTGTTTCTTTTTCATCGATGTCTCCTAACCAGATGCTTTTTAACATCCCAATCCATTATTCATGCCGCAGGGCCACAATCGGATCGACGCGGGCGGCGCTGGCGGCTGGGTAGAGACCGAAGATAATCCCGATCCCGGCACTGATGAACAGCGGCAGCAGAATGCTTTGCGGGGTAATCACGGTGGGCATCTTGGCGAAATACGTAATCAGGGATGGAATCAGCACCCCGATCCCCAGTCCGACAATCCCGCCGATGGTGGAAAGCACCACGGTTTCAATCAGAAACTGGACGATGATCTGCCGTCGCTTGGCCCCGATGGCCCGGCGAATCCCGATCTCGCGGGTCCGCTCCGTCACGGAGGCCAGCATGATATTCATGATGCCGATGCCGCCCACCAGCAGGCTGATACCGGCGATGGAGCCAAGTACGATATTAAAGGTGCGTTTGGTCGCCTCCGCCTGTTTCAGCAGGGCTAGCGGCACGCTGATCTCATAGTCCGTTTTCTTATGGAAGGTTTCCAGCATCCGCTGGATCCCCGCCGCGGTGGTTTCCACATGCGCTGTATCATCCACCTGGGCGATAATCTGATGCAATTCGACCAGTTCGCTGGACCGGGAGCCGGCGGTCATTTTGGAAAAGACGTCCCCGAAATAATTGCGGGCCACCCGAATGGGGATATAGGCGTCGATTTCCTGGTCGGGGATCTGCATATTCCCCGCCTGGCCGGATTCGCTTTTCACGATCCCGGCCACTTCGAAGGAATTTCCGCCGATTCGAATAATTTGCCCGATGGTATTTCTGGTGGCCAGCAGCTTACGGGCGCCGAATTCCGTCAGTACGGCAACGGTGGAGAAATCCTCATTGTCCGCCCGGGTCAGGATTCGTCCGGCCAGAATCTCCCGCGGCACCAGTTCAAACCACGCCTCGGTAGTTCCCACCACCCGCAATTCCATGGAACGCTGCCCCAGGCGGGTATCTTTTTGCAGCAGCTTTACCGGTACTGCTTTATCAATGCTGGGGAAGCTCTGATTGATCCGGCTAAAGTCATCATAGGTCAGGCCGTAGATGCTCATATGGGAATGCATGGTGCTGGTGGACTGCTCTTCCGCGGACTGTTTGGAAGAGATAATGATATTGTTGCTGCCCAGCTTGCGAATCTGGGACAAGGCTTCCTTGCTGGCACCCTCCCCAACTGCCAGCATCGCCACCACACTGCCCACCCCGAACACCACCCCCAGCATGGTCAGGAAGGACCGCAGCTTGTGGAGAAGCAGATTCTCGATGCCCAGCCAGATATTGCGGATGAATTTGGTTTCTCTCATATCAGTTCTCTTCGATCCGATCGATTCGCCCGTCCTTCATGTGCAGCCTCTTTTGGGCGAAGGCGGCGATGTCGGATTCATGCGTTACCATAATAATCGTTTTGCCTTCTTCATGCAGCTCTTTCAGCAATTTCATAATCTGTACGCCGGTAGCGCTGTCGAGATTACCTGTCGGCTCATCGGCCAGAATCAGGCCCGGATCGTTGGTCAGTGCCCGGGCTATGGCCACCCGCTGCATCTGGCCGCCGGACAGTTCCGTTGGGCGATGTTTCAGCCGGTCGGCCAGCCCGACTTTACCGGCCAGTTCCTGTGCCCGCTGGGCACTCTTGGCGGCATCCCAGCCCAGATAATAGAGCGGCAGCTCAATATTCTTCTGGACCGTAAGCTGCGGAATCAGATTAAAACTCTGGAAAATAAAACCCAGATGCTTGAGCCGAATCTCACTCAGGGCGTCGTCTTTCAGCGTGCTGACGTCATGCCCTTCCAGAAAATAGCGACCTTCCGTCAGCCGGTCCAGACAGCCGAGGATATTCATCATGGTGCTCTTGCCCGAACCGCTGGCGCCCATAATGGCCCAGAAGCTGCCCTGGTTGAACGCTACGCTCACGCCATCCAGAGCACGGACCTGTTCCGTGCCCATTTGATAAATCTTGTGAACATTTTCAAACCGGACTACTTCGCGCGTATTGCTCTGTTTCGTTTCTTTGCCCATAGGTTTATTGTTCGGGATTGGCCGACTGAAATTGCTGCCGCAGTTTTTCCCGTTCTTCCGGGGTCATATTTTCAAACTTCTGACGCATTTCTTCCATTTGTTCCGGCGTAACACTTTCCATTCGTTTGCGGATTTCCTCGCGCTGCTCCGGGGTCATGCTTTCAAACCGTTTGCGCATTTCTTCCTGCTGCTGGGGGGTCATATTTTCCATTCGCCGGGGCCGGCGGCTTTCAGACGGCTGGGTACCATCCTCGGAACTATCACGTCTTCTTCGGCTTCGCTCCTGCGTTTTCGGCTCCTCGGCGGTCGGCGCTATTTGCTCCGCGGGTTTTTCGGCGGCTTCTTTGAGCTTTTCGTCGATTTTTTTATCGATGCCATCCTCCTTGTCTTTCGGCTGGGCATCTGTCGGGATCAATCCCTCGGAATGGGTATCGACAGCCGCCGCTTTCAAGGGAGGCGTCAGCCAAATTGTTTCCCCTTCCTCCAGGCCGCTGAACACATGTATTACCTTATTATTATCCAGCCCGGTCTCGATCTTACGTGGTTCAAAACCATCTCCTTTCTTGACGTAAACCGTGGGAGCACCGGCGATTTGCAATACCGCCTGAACCGGGACCGACAGGGCATCGGGGTACCGCTCGATTACGATTTC
>JAKJEP010000239.1:2780-3042 GCA_022705365.1 Planctomycetota bacterium
AGCTCATGCCAGTTCGCAGGGTACCGCCGTTCCCCTCGATATAAATTTCCGTGGTATATACCTTTAAATCCGGATTCATCCACATTCGCTGGGCATCCGGCAGCGGGGCTATCGTCGCTACTTTCCCCAGAAACTTTTGACCGGGCAGGGCATCCACGGTAATGATCGCCGGCATCCCGACATGAATCTTTTGGAGATTCGACTCGTGGACAGTAATTTCCGCCTTGCTGGAGTCCGCCGTCGGCAGATAAATCAGTTCCTG
>JAKJEP010000239.1:3118-5675 GCA_022705365.1 Planctomycetota bacterium
CCGCCGGTCTGGGCACTGGTGGCGTAAATAACCAGCCCGTCCGCCGGGGCTTCAATGCGGGTCTTTTCCAATTGATCATTAATTTTATCCAGCTTATCATTTTGGCGCTTGTATTCGGCCTCCTTGGCCGTCAGGTCCGCCTTGGCCTGCACCACATTGGCATTGGCCTTGCGGGTGGTCCGCTCCAGGGCCATCTCCGCCTGGCTGACATCACTCTCCAACTGGGCCAGCTCCCGCTGATAGGTAAAATTCTTCAGCAAATCCAGGTTGTTTTTTGCCAGTTCCACGTCCAGAGTTTTTTTCTTTTCCGACAACTGATCGGCCTGCAGCTCCGTCTGCGATAGATATTTTTCATTGAAAAGCGTCTGGGACCATTTTAACGTCTCCCGTGCCCGTGTCAGTTCCTCCTCCGCCAGCGTAATATTGGCCTCCGCCTTGCGCAGCTCGTTGGGATATTCCCCTTCCAGATATTTTTTCAAATCCTGCCGGGCAAAATCCAGGTCTAAAGTAGCCAGATCCACATCGCTTTTAGCCTGATTTTCCACCACGGCCAGATTTTCCTTGGCATTGATATAAGAGGCTTCGGCATTCTGGACCCGGATCTCCTGATCGATTTTATTGTCATCCAGCGTGCTGGCATCCAGTTCCACCAGTAACTCCCCCTTTTTGACGACGGTTCCTTCCGGAATCAGATAAATAATCGAAGTTCGGCCCTCTACCTCGTTTTTGATGATGATTTGTTCACGGGCCTTAATGGTGCCTGACTCCATCACACTGATGGTGAGCGGCCCCCGTTTCACCTGGTAGGTGGCCGACACCGCGGAATCCGAATCCGCCTGGGATAATTTCACTTTGGCGATACCGGCAATTACCAGTAGAACCACCACCAAGAGTCCTATGAGCAGTATTTTATTTTTGGTCATTGTTCACTTTCTCCGGGGTATATTCCTGCCATATACCGTTTTCATTCACCTGCAAAACCCCCATATCCCGCTGGATCTGCAATTCCGCGACCCGGTAATCCACCACGGCCGAGGTCAGACTGATTTGGGCCGCCAGCTTGGCATCCTGGGCATCCAGTAAGTCACGCATCTGGGCACGCCCGGCCTCCAGAAACAGAGTCACGCTCTTGACCCGTTTTTCCGCCACAAATACCGATTGCGACTGGATCGCCAGATTTTCCCGCAATTCCAGCATATCCCGAAGCTCATTGCGAATCTGCAGCTTGATATCATCCTCCAGCGTCTGAACGTCGCGCAGCGAACTTTCCAACTGGATATAACTGTTGCGGTAATTAATCGCCTCTCGTGTCCGCTCCAGGGGAAGATCCAGCGTCAACAGTGCCGAATAGGTCCCATCATTCAGCCGAAGTTTGGCATCGTCCTGGACCGCCGAACCGACCGAAGACCGGCTTTCGCCCCAATTGGCCGAACCGAACAGTGTCAGCTCCGCCCCCAGGGCATCGGCAGCGACCACCACCGCCCGCTGGGCATCAAATACCCGGCCCTGGGCAACCCATAAATCCAGGCGATGGTCAAACGCCAGCTGCAGGGCAACCTCCTCCTCCAGCTCCAGCGGCCCGGCCCCTTCATGCGTGGGCGGCACCAAGTTGATCGGAGCATCCGCCGGCGGCGTCTGTGAATCATACCGGGTTTCTTCCTTTCGCGCTATATTTTTGATTAGTTCCAGGGAAGGTGCGGTTAAAATGTTCAGATCATTGGGGTCCAGATTGATTTTAGCATCCGCCGGCAAACCCAAGAGCGTTTTAAAGGAGTCCAGTTGCCGCTGGTATTGCTGCTGGGCGGATATCCAGCGCCGACGTGCCTGTAACTCGTTTTGAACGGCCTGATCAACTTCGATTTCCTGAATTCTTCCGGCATCGGCCAGCCGGCGGCTGCGGCGGTAATCATCTTCGGAATTCTTCATGGTATCCAACTGGCTCAACACCGACAGATAGTTGCTGGCCACCTGGACGGCAAACTGCTTTTTAAACCGTTCAAAATCCCAGATGGCATAAATGACATTCCGTTCCGCCTGGGTCAGAGGTTCGGTGACAATGTGTTTGCCGGATCCCCGCAGCAGGGGCACCGAGACGCTGGCATCGGCCACCAGCCCTAATGAGGAGGCCTGGTTCATCGTCAGCAGATTGGCCAGGTCCACCGCCAGGGCGGAACTTAAGTCCATGCCATTTTCTAATTTTCTGTTGACCCCTATGTCGGCACTATTTACGGTTCCTGTGACGGTGGATTCACCCCGTGTATCGGAGTTAATATTGCTGTTGTATTGCCCGTTAAAAATGGTTCGGAACTCGTTTCGTTCCAAATCCAGAGACAAAGCGGAGCGGAAAACATCTTCTTTGCGGGATTGATAATCGAAGCTGTTGCGTGCCCCGATCTCCAGCGATTGCAGGAGGGTCAGGGTGACGGAGGTATTGGGATCCAGTTTCCCTTCAGTCGTAAGTGCCTGTTGTTCCTTTAGATAATCGTCCTTCGGCCAGTGGGGAATCGGCTCCAGTTGGTCGCTGCCCAGCGAGGCGGGGCCGACGTAGGGCAGGTTC
>JAKJEP010000023.1:0-6358 GCA_022705365.1 Planctomycetota bacterium
ATAAAAAGATTCTTCGCCGCATCGACGGAAACAGCCTCCACAGAAACCGTCTGTTTTTTCTCCGGTTCACCAGAACGGGGAACCGCCTGGTTGACGGCCGCCTGAGCCGCATCCGCATATCCGCGCACCATCGGTTTCTCCGCCACGTGAGATGACCCGCTATGCCGGCGGCTCTCTGACGAATATTCCGACGAATCCGATTGGGATTCCGGATGTTTTTCTTCTTCTCCGACGGAAAGCTTCATTTCCGCCTGCGGCTGCACCGCCGGCCTGCTTTCCGGCTGAGGTTGTTCCTTCTCCACCGGCACGGCTGCCATCACCGCCGGTTTTTGCTCCGCCTTATTGCTGGTCTGCGGCAACATCACTGGTTCTTTTATCACAACCGGTTCCGGACTACCCTTTTCTTCGGCTGCCGGTTCGGCGGGCAATTCCCATTCCAAAACCGCCGCTTCACTCCGCAGATTCGTCTCCATCGCCGCCTTCCCAGGCAAAGCGGCAACCGGATCCGCTTTCAGCTCAGTTTGCGGCTTTACTAAAACCGGCTGAACCGCTGCCTTCCAACCGGCAATCTGTTCCTGTACCATTTTGGCGTTGGCCTGCCCGGCTAACCGCAGCAGCAGTTCCGCCTCTTTAGCGACCACGGGAGGACTGGCAATAACGTCCCCAGCCGCCGCGGCTTCCGCGGTAGATTCCGTTGCCGCCGGCTGCGGCTCCGTCTCCTCCGCCGCTTCGATGGCCTCCTCCGCCGGCAGTTCAGACGCCGCCGGTTCCACTTCGGATTCGGCCTGCACCGACTCATTCTCGATAACCGGTTCCTCGGTCATATTTTCTGCCTCGAACTCCGGCTCCATTTCCCCGTCCCGTTTCTCTTTCTTGCCGCAGGGTTCGGGTTTTACCTCCTCAATACGCCTTTGCCCTTCGGAATTTTGCCGGGGAGCCGCTGTCCTGGCACTTTCACTGAAATCCTGCCGGATGGTATGAAAAACGGCTTCAAATCCGTCGTCCGGCCGCCGGGCCTGGCTCGGATGCCCGGCCGCATTCCAGTCGGGCGTTTCTAGTTGTAATCGTTTCACCTGCAACACTGGGCTACATCCTCGGATTAACTGCCCGCCTGAACCGCATCATTCAGGCTGAGCACCTTGTATTCTTCCAGCAATTTCATCAGTTGCCTGCGTTTTTCCTGCTCTTCCGCCGTCTTGAACTGATTGAAGATTCGCGTGGCGACATCCGGTTTCATGGCCGCCAGATACCGGACCGCTTCGGTTTCCTCCATTTTCATAAAATCTTCTTTGGCATATTTCGGCTTCATCAAAATATAATTCTTCAGGGCCTTCTGGAAACCCTCGTCTTTGGCCGCCTCTTCCTGCTGGCTGACTTTCCGGCTGAATTGCTGTTTTTCCGTTTCCAGCTCCTTCAGGTCCTTTTCCAGCTTGCTTTTGGCAACCTGAATCGTGTCCTGCATATTCCGCAGCAGTTCGGCCTGACGCTCCATCTCCCCGGATTGCACTTCCCGCTGGATCTCGCTCGCCGCAATCCGGGCACTGGCCTGCTGGGGTGTTTCCGGTTCTTCCTCCACCTTTACCTCTTCCACCGGCGGTGCCAGCTTCTCCCCGCGCCAGATGGCCAGATACTGCGCCCGCTGTTCGCTTCCCAGCCGCCCGGTGGCCAGCCCATAACCCAGCAATCCCGCCAGGGCCAGCACATGGGCCAGTAATAATATCACCAGAATTATCAATACTATTTTCTTCATGTCCGTTTCAGTCTTTGACGCTTCGGCAGAAGGTATTCATGCCGATCTCGTCCTGTGCCCGGGTTTCTTCCCGGCGAAGCTGATAGTCATAACTGTTTTTTTTCTTTTCCTTCAACTTTTCCAGAATTTTGGTTTTCCGGGCCGCTTCGGTCAGTTCCTGCCGCGCCGCCGTCAGGCTTGTTTGTATCTGAAAAATCTCGGCGGTCCGCCGGGCCATCGCCTGCTGCGTATGCATCACATACATCCGGTAAAACCGGATCCATTCCAGATCCACCGTTCCCTGGGCATATTGCTGCCGGAGCTGCTGCCCTTCCCGGGCCAGGTCGGCCGCCATCTCCAGCACCTGATTCTGCTGCCGGTTGATTTCGGTCAATAACGATCCGACCGCCCGCTTTTTCTGTTCCTCTTCCTGCTGACGCAGCCGCAGCAGCGGATCCAGCCGATACCGAAATTTCTTCATTCCTGTCAACCATCATCATAACCCTACTGCCATTCGTTCCAAACCGAGAGTAGGTTTCTGCGGTTTGGAGGGTACCGTTTCTCCCCTCGGCTCTCTGCTCTTGCCTCCCGTCGCTCTCACCACTTGTTTCGCCAGGGTTTTCAGCCTCTCCACCGATTCCGAATACGCCGCCCGTTCCGCAATCCCCTGCTGGAGAAATTCCTGGATCGCCTTGCGGTTGTTGACCGCCAGATCATATTCGGGATTCGTGCCCGGGGCATAGGCGCCGATATTCACCAGATCCTCGATGTCCCGGTACACCGCCGTCAGCCGCGTAATCTCCCGCGCCGCCTGAAGATGCTCGCTGTCCACAATATCTACCATCAAACGGCTGATGCTTTCCAGAATATCCACGGCCGGATAATGCCCTCGATTGGCCAGCTGGCGGGAAAGCCACAAATGGCCGTCCAGAATACTGCGCATGGCATCCGAAATCGGCTCCGACAAATCATCCCCTTCCACCAGCACCGTAAAAAATCCCGTAATGCTGCCGACATCATCCCGCCCGCAGCTCTCCAGCAGCCGCGGCAGCAGGGCAAAAACACTCGGGGTGAATCCTTTGGTCGTCGGTGGCTCTCCCATCGCCAGGCCGATCTGCCGCTGGGCCATGGCAATCCGCGTCACCGAGTCCATCAGCATCATCACATTTTTCCCCTGCCGGCGGAAAGTATCGGCAATGGTGGCAGCCGCAAAACCGGCCTGCACCCGCAGCGGGGCCGACTCGTCCGAGGTGCTGACAATGACCACGGACCGCGCCAGGCCCTGCGGACCTAGATCCTTTTCGATAAACTCGCGCACCTCCCGGCCGCGCTCCCCCACCAGCGCAATGACATTCACATCCGCCGCGGTATAGCGGGAGATCATCCCCAGCAGAACGCTTTTCCCCACGCCCGGTCCGCTGAAGATCCCCAGCCGTTGCCCGCTGCCGCAGGTCAGCAGCGCATCAATAGCCCGGATCCCCGTCCCTATCGGCTCGGTAATCCGTGTCCGGCTCAGCGGCGCAATCCGCCGGCTCTGCAATGCCTGCTTCATCTGGCACAGCAGCGGCCCCTGGCCGTCGATCGGCTCGCCGGAACCGTTGAGGACGCGGCCCAGCAGCGAATCCCCCACCGGAATCGATACTTCGCCCGCCACACAGCGAACCAGGTCTCCGCTGGATATCCCCGTCATCTCGCTCAGCGGCATCAAAATGGAAACATCGCCCCGGAAACCGATTACCTGAGCAGGAATTCGAATGCCGTTGCGGGTCACAATTTCGCACTGGGCACCCACCGGGGCGATAAAATCTTTCACCTCGACGGTCAATCCCGTCAGACCGGCAATCTTGCCCTCGACCTTCAGACTCATCGTCCGCCGGACCGCCGCCAGCCGCTGCTGCAAGTGAATAGGTTTATCTAGTGTCATCCTGTTTCCGCTTCGCCGTTTACGATTCCATTTTTTTCATCAGCAATTCATCCGCAATCCGCTGGATCTGCGTATCCAATTGCCCGTCCACCAGACCGTTTTCGGTGCAAATCACACAACCGCCCGGTTCCACCGTCTCATCCGCTTCAAAACGGATCGTTCCATAATGCCCCAAAACCTGCTCCCGCGGGCCGGCCATTTTCGCCAGATATTCCTCATCCCTGGCATTCACGCGCACCACCGCCTCCGTCTGCCGTGAAATCAGCGTCAGAGCCTGACGTACCGTTTCGCCGGCAATTTCCCGATGCAGCCGGCAGGCCTCTTTGATCACCTTTTCCGCAATACATATCGCCAGGGCCACGGTATCCTGTTCCGCCTGCCACAGCAAACCCTGTTTGGCCTGATCAAAATGCTCCAGAACTGCCGCCAACTGCTTGAGCAGGCTTTCGCTTTGACGCTGAAATTCCTGCCGGGCTTCCTCGTACGCCTGTTCAAAACCTTCTTTTCGTCCCTGCGCCAAACCCTCCTGCTGCCCCCGGGCATACCCTTCCCGCCGGGCCTGCTCCTGAACCTGCTGGGCCTGGCTGCGGCCCCCAGCCAGAATCTGCTCCCGTTCCCGCCGGGCCGCCTCGATCATGGCGCGGGCCTCCGCGGCAATGTCGCTGAGATTGAAAATCTCTTTTTTGCCGTTCTCTTCCTGAAATTCGGTTGCCTTCAATAACACCATGACAAGTCCTGCTTATACCACCATTTCCGATTCGCCGCCCCGGCCCTGGATGATAATTTCCCCCGCCTCCTCCAGACGCCGCACGATATCCACAATCTTCTGCTGGGCCATCTCCACGTCGCTCAGCCGCACCGGCCCCATATAGTCCATATCCTCCCGGATAAGCTGCGAAGCCCGGTCCGACATATTGCCGAAAATCTTCTGTTTCAATTCCTCGCTGGCAGTCTTCAGCGCCAGCGCCAGCTCATCGTTATCCACTTCCTTCAGAACCGACTGAATCCCCTTGTCATTGACCAGCAAAATATCCTCAAAGACAAACATCAGCCGCCGGATTTGTTCCACCAGATCCGGATCATCCGTTTCCAGGCTCTCCAGGATCCCCTTCTCCGTGGACCGGTCCGCCAGATTCAGAATCTCCGCCGCCGCTTCCACCCCGCCGGCCTTGTCAAAGGTCTGGGATACAATATCGCTCAACCGGTGTTCCAGACCCGCTTCCACTTCCTTGATTACTTCCGGATTGGTCTGCTCCATCGAGGCAATCCGCTTGATTACTTCCACCTGCTTCTGCTGCGACAGCCCCATCAGAATTTCCGACGATTTCGTCGGCTGCAAATGCGCCAGAATCAGGGCTATCGTCTGCGGATGTTCATCCTGAATAAAGGTCAGCACATTTTCGGCCTCGGCCTTCTGCAAAAACTGAAACGGCGTCTGCTGAATCGTCTGCGTCACCTGCTTGATGATCTCGCTGGCATCATTAGCCGAAAGACTTTTTTCCAGCAGCGACTGGGCATAGGCCAGGCCGCCCTGTTCGATATATTGATGCGCCATCGCCAGCGTATAAAACTCTTGCAGCACCCGGGTCTGCTCTTCCGGCCGCACCATTTCCAGTTCGGCGATCTGGCGGGATACATCTTCGATCTGATCCCGTTCCAGCCGGCTGATCACCTGCGCACCGATGTCCTGCCCCAGTGACAGCAGCACAATGGCGGCCTTTCGCAATCCCGGTATTTGAATGTCCGTTTCTTCTGCCATTTAGTCGTTCTGTGCAATCCACTTACGAACCAGTTTCGTAGCCATTTCCGGCGAGGTCTTCACCATTTCCCGGATCTGTTCCAGCACCTGATGGGACCGGATCTCATCATCCCCCAGCTCAAATCCCTCCAGCAGGCCATTGGCATCCGTCGCCTCGGCAATATTGCTTTCCTCCACGCTCAGCACATCCAGCGGCTTGGGGCCGGCTATCATCGTCGTCGCTTCCTCTTCCGTCATCTCCACCGGGCCGCCCGCCTTGCGGACCATCATCAGGACCATGAACAGCGAAAGCATCGCCAGCGACGAAATCGCGATATGCTTGCCGTACCGCCCCACCATATTCGCCATGGATTTGCCTTCCGCCTCCGCTGCGGTCTCCGCTGCGCCGCCGCCAAGACCGTTGCCGCCGCCGGCTTCATACGCGCCCGCCCAGTAGGTATTTACCACTACCAGATTCTCATCCTCCGTCTCGGAAAGTCCCAGCGCCCGCATCACGTTCTGCTTGATTTTCGGAATCTCCAGTTCCGTGATCGCCTGGATCGCCGTTTCGTCCGGCTTATCCTCCGCGCTCTTTTTCGCTCTCTCCTCAAAATAACTTTGTGGGATGCTCACCGTCGCCGTGATCGCCTCCACTCCGCCGGGACCGATCTTCTCCACCGTATCGGTCTTGCCCGGAATCACCGTCTTCTTGGTCAAAGCATCTTCCATTGTCTCTGACTGCGAACTGCCCGCCGTCCCGGAAGAGTCTTCCGCCACATTGGCCATCATGCCCGGCTCAGCGGACTTTTCCAGATTCTGGCTATTCTGCTCCCGTGTGTTGCTCTCGATTTCCACCGCCAGACTCCCTTCGTCAAGCGGGGCAATCACCGTCTTCTGGACCGTGCTCTTGGTCAGCCGCGGCTGAACATCCACCTGCACCAGGGCATTGGCGGTCGGAAGCACCGCC